>JASLEW010000176.1 GCA_030150965.1 Thermoanaerobaculia bacterium
GCTCGTCGGCTGCGGCACCCCCTGGCTCGGCCAGGGGGTGGCGATCGTCGAGCCCGCGTCGCGCCGCCCGCTCGGCGCCGGCGAGGTGGGGGAGATCTGGGTGCGCGGGCAGAGCGTCGCCGGCGGCTACTGGCGGCGCCCCGAGGAGACGGCGCGCGACTTCGGCGGCCGGCTCGCGCCGGCCGCGGAGACGACCGCCGGCGGCGCGACCGTCGCGGGCAACGCCACCGACGCGGGCGCCGCGGAGGGCGAGCCCTACCTGCGCACCGGCGATCTCGGCTTCACCGACGCCGCGGGCCGGCTCTTCGTCACCGGCCGCCTCAAGGACCTCATCATCCTGCACGGCAGGAACCTCTACCCGCAGGACGTCGAGCGCACCGTCGAGGCGAGCCATCGGTCGATGCGCCAGGGCTGCGGCGCGGCGTTCGCCGTCGACCCCGACGGCCTCGACGGGGCCGAGCGGCTCGTCGTCGTGCAGGAGGTCGACCGCCATGCGAAGGACCTGGGCGAGATCGCCGACGCGGCGCGCGTCGCCGTCGCCGCCGAGCACGAGGCGCAGCTCCACGACCTCCTCCTGGTGCGCGAGGGCGCGGTCCCCAAGACCTCGAGCGGCAAGGTGCAGCGCCGCGCCTGCCGCGCCGCCTATCTCGACGGCAGCCTGGCCTCCCTGATCGCCGGCCGGCCGGCGGGAGAAAAGGATTCTGAGCCGGCGGGGGAAAAGGCTGCCGCGCCGGCACCGCTGGGGGAGAGGGCTGCCGAGCCGGCGGCGCCGGCCGAGCGGAAGGCCGACGAGCCCACTCCACCCACGGCGCGGGAGGTGCTCCTCGCGGTGCCAGCCACGCGGGAGGCGGACGGGTCCGCGCTGCCCGCGGCGCGGGAGATGCTCCTCGCGGTGCCAGCCGCGTGGGAGGCAGACGGGGCCACCCTACCCACGGCGTGGGAGATGCTCTTCGCGGCGCCGGCCGAGGCGCGGCGGCCGGCTCTCGCCGCCCTGCTCGGCTCGCGGCTGGCGGCCATCCTCGGCGTCCCCGCCGGGCAGCTCGGCGCCGACCGGCCGTTGACCGCGAGCGGCCTCGACTCGCTGCGGGCGATCGAGCTCTGCCACGCGGTCGAGACGGAGCTCGGCGTCGCCCTCTCCATGGCCTGGCTGCTCGAGGGCGCCACGCCGGCCGATCTCGCCGGCGAGGTGCTGCGGCGCCTCGCCGAGGCTCCGGATCGCGGCGAGCCGCGGCGCCTCCCCGAGGCTCCGGCCGGCGGCGAGCTGCAGCGCCTTCCCGAGGCTCCGGGTGGCGGCGGGTTGCGGCCCCTCGCCAGGGCTCCGGCCGGCGGCGCGGGCGAGCAAGGCGAGGACGGCGCGCCGGGGGCCGTCTCGCCCGGCCAGCGCGCCCTCTGGCTGCTCGATCGCCTGGCGCCGGAAAGCGCCGCCTACGTGCTCGCCGGCGCGGCGCGCATTGTCGGCGCCGGCGGCGTTGGCGGCGTTGGCGGCGTCGACGGGGCGGCTCTCCATCGCGCGCTCGACACCCTCGCGGCGCGCCATCCGGCGCTGTCGACGGTCTTCCCCGAGTCGGCGGGCGAGCCGGCGGCGAGGCCGATCGCCGGACCGGCCGTCGAATGGCTGGAGGAGGACGGCGCCGCCTGGAGCGACGAGGAGCTGGCGCGGCGCCTCGCCGATCGCGCCTACCGGCCGTTCGACCTCGCCGTCGGGCCGCTCCTCCGCGCCGGCCTCGTCGCCCGGGGCCGGCGGGAGCCCGTGCTGTGGCTCGCCGTCCATCACATCGCCGCCGATTTCTGGTCCGTCGAGGTGCTCTTGGGCGAGCTCGCCCGGCTGTACGGCGGCGCGGGGCGAGCCGTGGGTGCCTGGCCGCCGGCGGCGCCGGCGGCGCCGGCGCCGCGGCCCCCCCACGCCAAGGCGCATCGCGCGACCGGCGCCGAGACCGAGCGCCTCCTCGCCTTTTGGCGGGCCGCGCTGGCCGGCAAGCCGCAGGTGCTCGCGCTCCCCACCGACCGCCCGCGCGGTCGGGCGCAGAGCTTCCGCGGCGGCTGGCGGACAGCCCGCCTGCCGGCCGATCTCACCCGCCGCCTGCAACAGCTCGGCCGCGCCGAGTCCGCCACCCTCTTCGTCACCCTGGCGGCCGGCTTCGGCGCTCTCCTCGCGCGGACGAGCGGGCAGGACGAGCCGCTCTTCGGCACCCCGACCTCCGGGCGCTCCGGTCGCGGCAAGGCCGAGCTCGCCGGCGCCGTCGGCTACTTCGTCAACCCGGTGGTCCTCGCCGCCGACCTCTCGGGCGATCCCGGCGCCGCCGAGGTGCTGGCGCGCATGCGGCGGACCGCGCTCGCCGCCTTCGCCCACCAGGAGCTGCCCTTTCCGCTCCTCGCCGAGGAACTGGCGGCCGAGCGCGATCCCGCGCGGTCGCCGGTCTTCCAGGCGATGCTGGTGCTCCACGGCGGCCGCGGGCCGCTCGGCGAGCGCCTCGCCGCGCTGGCGCTCGGCGCCGCGGGGACTGCCGGCGGAACCGGGAGCCGCGACCGCGAGCGCTTGGAACCGGGGCACCTGGAGCCGGGACAGCTGGAGCCGGGGCACCTGGAGCTGGATCTGGGCGGCCTGCGCCTGGCGCCGCTGCCGCTCGCCCCGCGCGGCGCCCAGCTCGACCTGACGCTCGCCTGCGGCCTCCTGCCGGGCGCAACGGCGGGCGGCGAATCGGCCGGCCTCGCCGTGGCGCTCACCTTCAACGCCGACCTCTTCGACGGCGTCACCGCCGAGCGCCTCCTCGGGCACTTCGCGGCGCTCCTCGAAGGCATGGCGGCGGACCCCGCGGCGCGGGTGTGGGAGCTGCCGCTCCTCTCGCCCGCCGAGCGGGCGCAGCTCGCCGCCTGGGGCGGCGGCGAGGGCGGGGCGCCGCCGGCGGTCTGCCTCCACGAGCTGTTCGCCCTCCAGGCGGCGCGCACGCCGCGGGCGACGGCGCTCGTCGCCGCCGGCGAGGAGCTGACCTACCGCGAGCTCGCCCACCGGGTGGCCGGCCTCGCGGCGGTCCTCCGCGCCGCCGGGGTGGCCCCCGAGGTGCGCGTCGGGATCTGCCTGGAGCGCACGCCGGCGATGATCGTCGCCCTCCTCGCGGTGCTCGCGGCGGGGGGCGCCTACGTCCCCCTCGATCCCGCCTATCCGCGCGACCGACTGGCCTTCACCGCCGCCGACAGCGGCATGACCGTCCTCCTCACCCAGGAGGCGCTCCGCGGCCGTGTGCCGGAGGACGGCCTGCGGGTGATCGTGATCGAGGAGGCCGAGGCCGAAGCCGCGGCGCCGCTCCCCGGCGTCACCTCCGGCAACCTCGGCGCCCCCGGCATCTCCGGCAACCTCGGCGGCCCCGGCACCCTCGGCGTCCCCGGCACCTCAGGCAACGTCGGCGCCCCCGGCACCTCCGGCACCCTCGGCGCCCTCGACGCTCCTGGCGCCCTCGGCGCTCCCGGCGCGCCGGCCGGTGGACCGCTCCCCGGCAACCTCGCGTACGTCATCTACACCTCGGGCTCGACCGGCCGCCCGAAGGGCGTCGCCATCGAGCACGCGTCGGCCGTCGCCTACGTCGAGTGGGCGCGGAGCGTCTTCTCCGCCGAGGAGCTGGCGGGCGTCCTCGCGGCCACCTCGATCTGCTTCGACCTCTCGATCACCGAGATCTTCGCGCCACTCGCGAGCGGCGGCGCCGTGGTGCTCGCGGCGAACGTCCTCGAGCTGCCCGAGCTCGCGGCGGCCGACCGCGTGACCCTCGTCGACACCGTCCCCTCGGCCATGGCCGAGCTGGTGGCCGGCGGCCGGGTGCCGGCCTCGGTGCGCACGGTGAGCCTCGGGGGCGAGCCCCTCACGGCGAGCCTCGCCGAGGCGGTCCGGCGGCGGACGCGGGCGACGCGCCTGGGCAACATCTATGGACCGTCGGAGACCACCACCTGCTCGACCTGGTGGGCGGCGCCGCTCGCCGCCGGCGACGCGGCGCCCGTCCCCACCCTCGGCAGGCCGATCGCCGGCACCCGCGTGCACCTCCTCGGCCCGGGACTCGCGCCGGTGCCCGCCGGCGTCGCGGGCGAGGTGTGGATCGGCGGCCGCGGCGTCGCGCGCGGCTACCTCGGCCGGCCCGAGCTGACCGCCGAGCGCTTCCGCCCCGATCCCTTCGCCGCCGCCCCCGGCCTTCGCCTCTATCGCGTCGGCGACCTCGCCCGCTGGCTGCCGGACGGCGAGCTCGAGTTCCTCGGCCGCGTCGACCACCAGGTGAAGATCCGCGGCTTCCGCATCGAGCCCGGCGAGGTCGAGGCGGCGCTCGCAGCCCTCCCCGGCGTCGGCGCCGCGGCGGTGGTGGCGCGCCCGGCGGGCAGGGGCGAGCTGCGCCTCGTCGCCTACGCGGTCCTCGCGCCCGTCGCGGAGCCGGGCGCCGCGCCGACCGCTGAGTCGCTCCGCCGGGACCTCGCCGAGCGCCTGCCTCAGCACCTGGTGCCCGCCGCCGTCGTCCTCCTCTCCGAGCTGCCGCGGACCCCCAACGGCAAGCTCGACCGCCGGCGGCTGCCGGAGCCGGAGTGGAGCGGCGGAGCGCCCGCGGTCCCGCCGCGGACACCGCTCGAGGCGCGCCTCGCCGGCATCTTCGGCGAGGTGCTGGGGATCGTGGCGGTGAGCATCCACGACAGCTTCTTCGCCCTGGGCGGCCATTCGCTCCTCGCCGCGAGGGCGCTCGCGCGGGTGCGCGCCGAGCTCGGCCTGGAGCTGCCGCTCCGCGCCCTCTTCGAGTCGCCGACCGTCGCGGCGCTGGCGCTCGCGGTCGAGCAGGCGGCGCACGCCGGGAGCGAGACCGACGGGAGCGAGACCGCCGGGAGCGAGACCGCCGGGTGCGAGACCGACGGGGGTGATGGGGGCGATGGGGCAGGCGACGGCGCGCCGCCGATCCCATCTCGGCTCCGCGGCGGTGAGGCGCCGATTCGATCGGGGCCCCGCGGCGGCGCGGCGCCGATTCGATTGGAGCACCACGACGACGAGGCGCCGATTCGGTCGGAGCCCCGCGTCGGCGAGGTGCCGCTCTCCTTCGCCCAGGAGCGGCTCTGGTTCCTCGACCGCCTGGAGCCGGGGAGCGCGGCCTACAACCTCCCCGCCGCCTTCGCGCTCGCCGGGCGGCTCGAGCCGGCGGCGCTCGCCGCGAGCCTGGGCGAGGTCGTGCGGCGCCATGCGGCCCTGCGCACCACCTTCCACGAGGCCGCCGGCCGGCCCGTGCAGCGAATCGCGCCCGCCGAGGC
>JASLEW010000182.1 GCA_030150965.1 Thermoanaerobaculia bacterium
CACACGACGGCCTCGGCTGGCACCGCCGGCCGTGCCCTGCGCAGCCGTCGTGTGATGAACGGTCGGCGGGATCCACCGGCCTCTCCAACATCGCCCGGCTCGACGTTGTCTTGTGGTGGCCATTCTGGAGGGCGAACCCGAAGCGGGCCTCTGCGGGAACGTCCCCGTTCGGGGACGATCTGCGTAGAAGGGAAGGAGGGATCATGGCCGCCTCGTAGGCGCTTCGTAGGCGGCGGTCTTGCATGCTTCTAGGACAGGGGACTACGATGAGGGGGACGTTCTCGTTTCGGAGAGGAGTGGCGATGCGACGTGGTCTGGTTGCGGCAATGTTGGTGTTGGCAGCGGCCCTGCCGCTGGCTGCGGCTCCCCGGGCGAAGACCTTGGATCCGATGGCGCCGGGACTTACCGGGGCCGAGCGGCTCCAGGCTCTGCTCGAGCGGGTGCGCCTGCAGCAGCGCGACGTGAAGACCATCGCCGCCCGGTTCGTGCAGAAGAAGCAGAGCGCCATGCTGGTGGCCCCCGAGCAGTCGACCGGCACTTTTTCCTATGCCGCCCCGGACCGGGTGCGCTGGGATTACAAAGCCCCGACCCCCATCACCGTGGTGATCCGCGGCGACGAGATGACCACCTGGTACCGCGACCTCAAGCGGGCCGAGCGGCTGAAGATCGGACGCTACTCCAGCCAGGTCTTCAAGTTCCTGGGCGCCTCGGGGAGCATGGACTCGCTGCTCGAGTACTTCACCGTGCAGCTGACCCTGCCCAAGGCCAAGGGCGATCCCTACCGCCTCACCCTGCTGCCGCGCTACGACCGGATCAAGAAGCGCATCAGCTCCATGCGGGTGGACATCGACTCCGACCGCTTCTTCCCCAGCCACATCGAGTACACCGAGGCGGACGGCGACACCACGGCCTACGACTTCAAGGACCTGAAGTGGAACACCCCCTTCCCTGCCGAGCTCTTCGCTTTGCAGCTGCCTCCCGGCACGGAGACGCGCCTGATCGATCTCGGCGGCGACGCCAAGTCGCAGAGCCGCAACTAGCCCTGGCTCCAACCTTCGAGATCCTGGCCGCGGACGGCGCGGCGCGGCTGGGGCGCCTCGCCACGCCCCACGGCGTGGTCGAGACCCCGGCCTTCATGCCCGTCGGCACCCTCGGCGCGGTCAAGGGCGTCCGCCCCGGCGAGCTGGCCGCCGCCGGCGCCTCGATCCTGCTGTCGAACCTCTATCACCTGGTCCTGCGGCCAGGCATCGACGTCATCGAGCGCCTCGGCGGCCTGCACAGCTTCACCGGCTGGTCCGGCCCGCTGATCACCGACAGCGGCGGCTTCCAGGTGTGGAGCCTCGGCGCGCTGCGCACCGTCGATCGGGACGGCGTGACCTTCCGCAGCCATCTCGACGGCTCCCCCTGGCGCTTCACCCCGGAGAGCGTGGTCGGCTGGCAGGAGCGGCTGGGCGTCGACATCGCCATGGTGCTGGACGAGTGCCCGCCCTGGCCGGTCGAGCACGGGCAGGCGGCGGCCTCCTGGGAGCGCACCCTGGGCTGGGCGCGGCGGGCGCGCGCCGCCTGGCGCGGCGCCGGCGGCGGCGCCCTCTTCGGCATCGTGCAGGGGAGCGTCTTCCCCGACCTGCGGCGGCGCGCCGCGGCCGAGCTGGCGGAGCTCGGCTTCGACGGCTACGCCATCGGCGGGGTGAGCGTCGGCGAGCCGGCGGCCGACCGCCGCGCGGTGGTCGAGGAGACGGCGCCGGCGCTGCCGGCGGCGCGGCCCCGCTACCTGATGGGCGTGGGCTATCCGGCCGACATCCTGCACGCCGCCGGCTGCGGCGTGGACCTGTTCGACTGCGTGCTGCCGGCGCGCAACGCCCGGCACGGCGTGCTGTTCACCCGCGGGGGAACGGTCAAGATCCGCCATGCCCGCTACCGCGACGACCCCCGCCCGCTCGACCCGGCCTGCGGCTGCCCCTGCTGCGCCGGCGGCCCCGCGGGCCGGCCGCTGCCGCGCGCCTTCCTCCATCACCTGATGCGCGCCGGCGAGCTCACCGGCCCGGTGCTCGCGACCCTGCACAACCTGCGCTATTACCTTGACTTTATGGGCGAGCTCCGGCAAGCTATCGCACTCGGTGCGCTGGCGGACCTGGCGGCGCGGCTTGTCGTTTCCCCGGCCGGCCAGCTTTCGGCTGCCGGCCGCGAGCTGCCCGGATTGCCAGAGGACCACCACCCGGAGGTCCCGGAGGTCAGCCCGCTGATCTCCGCTCCCCACGACGATGACTAAGCCTTCAGGAGCCCTGACCCAGGCCATGCCCACCGGCATGCCTGCCGAGATCCCCCAGCCATGAACCCGAGCCCGAGCAACCCGCTGATCCAGCTGGCGCCGCTGTTGCTGATCTTCGTCATCTTCTACGTGCTGCTGATCATGCCGATGCGCAAGCGGCAGAAGGCGCTGCAGCAGATGGTCGAGAACCTCAAGAAGGGGGACCGCGTGGTCACCAGCGGCGGCCTGTGCGGCGAGATCGCCGCGCTGTCGGGCGCGACGGTCATCCTCAAGATCGCCGACAACGTGAAGGTCAAGATCGCCAAGTCGGCCATCACCGGCCTCGAGCCGGACGCGGAGAAAGGCGGCAACCCATGAAGCGACCCCTGCTCTGGCGCGGCATCCTGATCCTCGCCTCGATCCTGGCGACGGTCTTCGCCGCCTATCCGCCGCGCGAGAAGATCAGCCTCGGCCTCGATCTCCAGGGCGGCATGCACCTGGTGCTGCAGGTCCACACCGAGGACGCGCTGCGCGCCGAGACCGACGGCGACATGGCGCGCATGGTGCAGCAGCTCAAGGAAAACTCCAAGATCGACGTCAAGGCGCAGCGCACCGGCGACACCAGCTTCGTCGCCTCCGGCCTCAACCCGGACGGCGTCTCGGCGGTCGAGAAGTACGCCGACCAGTACCTGTCGCGCTTCAGCCGCCGCGAGACCGGCGACACCGTCGCTTTCGACATGCGCAACGACGAGGTGGCGAAGCTGCGCGACCAGTCGGTCAACCAGGCGGTGACGACCATCCGCAACCGCATCGACGCCTACGGCGTCACCGAGCCGGTGATCCAGGCCGCGAGCGGCCAGCGCATCGTCGTCCAGCTGCCGGGCGTCGACGACCCCGAGCGGGTGCGGGCGCTGATCAAGAACACCGCCTTCCTGGAGTTCCGCATCACCCGCTTCCCCAAGGAGGGCGGCAGCGGCACCACCCGCGAGGCCATCCTCCAGCACTTCAACGGCCACCTGCCGGACGACCTGGAGATCCTGGCCGGCACCCCCGACTCCCGCGACGAGGGCGCCAACCCCAACGAGCCGCGCTACTGGGCGGTGGAGAAGCAGCGCACCGTCACCGGCCGCGACCTGCGCAACGCCCGGCCGGCGCTCGGCCAGATGAACCAGCCGATCGTCGAGTTCAGCTTCACCCCCGACGGCGGCAAGGCGTTCGGCGAGCTGACCGGCGCCAACATCGGCAGCGGCCTCGCCATCGTCCTCGACGGCCGCATCGTGTCGGCGCCGGTCATCAAGGCGCGCATCACCGACTCCGGCATCATCGAGGGGAGCTTCACCCAGAAGCAGGTCGAGGACCTCTCGACCGTCCTGCGCTCGGGCGCCCTGCCGGCCAGCATCACCTACCTGGCGGAGCAGACGGTCGGCCCTTCGCTCGGCCGCGACTCCATCCACGAGGGGCTGGTGGCCGGCGCCGTCGGCACCGGCATGGTGGTGCTCGCCATGCTGATCGTCTACAACCTCGCCGGGGTCAACGCGATCAGCGCCCTGGTGCTCAACGTGCTGCTGCTGTTCGGCGGCATGGGGCTCTTCCACTCGACCCTGACGCTCCCCGGCATCGCCGGCGTCATCCTGACGATCGGCATGGCGGTGGACGCCAACGTCCTGGTCTTCGAGCGCATCCGCGAGGAGCTGCGCGCCGGCCGCACCGTGCGCGCGGCGATCGATCACGGCTTCGACCGCGCCTTCACCTCGATCATCGACACCCACGTGACGACGCTGATCTCGGCGACGTTCCTGTTCCAGTTCGGCACCGGCCCGATCAAGGGCTTCGCCGTCACCCTGGTCATCGGCCTGCTGGCCTCCCTCTACACCTCGGTCTTCGTCAGCCGCTGGATCTTCGATCTGGTGCTGTCGCGCCGCAAGGTGGCGACGCTGTCGATCTGAGACCGGAAGCCTCACGGACGGCCTGAAACCGACGAGCAGAAAGGCACAAGGAGCACGCCATGCGGCTGCTGCGCGACACCAACATCGACTTCATGAAGTACCGCAGGTTCTGGATCACCATCTCGCTGGTGCTGATCGCGGTCTTCTTCTTCGCCATCTTCTTCGTCCACCTGAACCTCGGCATCGACTTCGCCGGCGGCACCCAGATCACCCTGCGCTTCCACCAGCAGCACGACGCGGGCGGCAAGGCGGTGCCGGTGCGCATCGACCGGCTGCGCTCGGTGCTGGCGTCGGCGGGCCTGGGCGAGGCGGAGATCCAGCGCTTCGGCCAGGAAGGGCAGAACGAGGTGCTGATCAAGACCGCCGTCACCAAGGGCACGGAGGAGGGGAGCCGCGCGCGCGTCGTCGCCGCCCTCGACCGCTCGTTCAACCAGGACGGCCAGGGCAAGCTGGACCTCAACCAGGCCGGCGCCGACGCGATCGCCCGGCTGCTGACCGCGGCCGACCCCGAGCCGGCGGCGGC
>JASLEW010000247.1 GCA_030150965.1 Thermoanaerobaculia bacterium
CAGCTCCAGCACCCGCGCCGGCCGGCCGAGCCGCCGCGCCGCCGCCGCCACGCCCGCGGCGGCCAGGCGGTTGTGCACGTCGTAGAGCGGGTTGGCGGCCGAGAAGTACTCCTCCCAGAGGCGCAGCCCCGGCGGCTTGAGCAGCAGCCCGGCGCCCGACCGCCGGCCGGTGAGGACCGCGCCGTAGTGCGCCGCCACGTGGTCGATCAGCGGCAGCGAGGCGCCGACCAGGGCGGCGTGCGCGAGCAGGCGGCGCCGGCTGGCCTCCAGGGCGCCGGGTGGATCGGCGCCGGGCGCCACGCGGGCAGTGGCGCCCTTGATGGCCGCCGCCTCCTCCAGCAGCCAGGTCAGTGCCGACGCAAGCTCGGGCACCACGCCGAGGCTCGGCGCCGTCGGCGGCTCGGTGGCCGGCGGCAGGGCGCCGGCGCTCAGCTCGGCCAGGATGCGCCGGGCCTGGTGGCGGACGTAGTCCTCGGCCGCCGCGGAGGCCGCCAGGTAGGCGGCGTCCACCGCCCCGGCCACCGTCGCGCTCGCCTCGGTGATCTCGCTCGCCGCGCTCACCGTGCTCGCCTCGTTCACCGCGCTCGCCTCGGGGATCTCGCTCACCTCACTCACCCCGCTCGGCTCGCTCGCCTCGCTCACCCGCTCCGCTCCCCTGCCGCGGCGCCGCTCAGCTCTCGTCCGCCAGGCCGCGCAGCACCACCGCGCCGTAGTGGCCGGCGAAGCCGCAGGTCAGCTTGAGCGCCAGCCCGACCCGGCGCTCCTGCCAGGTGGTGACCAGCGGCACCGGGTGGCGGGGCAGCGGCGTGCGGTGCCCCAGGGTCGGCGGGATCGCCTGGCGCTCCAGGGCCAGCGCCAGGATCGCCAGCTCCAGCAGCGCGCTGCCGCCCAGGTTGTGCCCGACGTAGGGCTTGAGCGCGGTGACCGCCGGTCCACCTGCGGCGAAGCGAAAGAGGCGATGCAGCACCATCGCCTCGTAGGCGTCGGAGGCGGCGGTGCCGACGCCGTGCGGCACCACCAGGTCGAGCGCGGCGGGCTGCACCGCGGCCTCGCGGCAGGCGGCGACGACGGCGTCGGCCGCCCGCGCCGCCACCGGATGGGGCACGGTGATCTTCCAGCCGTCCTGGGTGAAGCCGGCTCCCAGGTACTCGGCGTAGCAGCGAACGCCGCGGGCGCGCGCGCTGTCGCGGTCCTCGAGCACCAGGGCGGCGCCGCCGTCGCCGAAGACGGTGCCGCACTGCCCGGCATCGAAGGGACGGATCGTGCCGTCGCGGGCATAGAGCCCGAGACGGTCGAACCACAGGAACTTGGCGAGGCTCAGGGGATCGTCGGCGGCGGCGGCGACCGCCAGGCGGCAGCGGCCGGCGCGGATCTGCTGGGCGGCGAGATCGACGGCGTTGAGCCCCGAGGTGCAGGCCGAGTTGACGTAGAGCGTCAGCCCGCGGAAGCCGAAGGCGCGGGCCAGGTAGTGCGGCAGCAGGAAGCCGTTGAGCTGGAAGAACCGCTCGGCCAGGCCGTCGTAGCGCGCCATCGGCGCCATCGGCGCCGTCTGCGCCATCGGATCGCCGGGCAGCGGCCCGGCGTGCCCCAGGGCGAACAGCGCCTGGCTGAGGCCCTCGAAGCCGGGGCTCTCGTCGCCGACCACCAGGGCGGCCGGCGGGTCCTCGGCCGCGCGGTCCAGGCCGAGCCCCGCGTCCTCGAGCGCCAGCGCCGTGCCGGCGAGCAGATGGCGAAGGTCGCGCACCTCGCCCAGCCCCTCGTCGGCGAGCCAGCGCAGGCAGCGGCGGGGCAGGCCGAGATCGGCGAGCCGGTACTCGGCGGCGCGGTAGAGCGGGAACTCGATCGCGGCCGCCGCCGGCAGCGCGTGGTGGAGGACCGGCGCCGGCGGCGCGGCGCGCAGGCGCCGCCACACCTCGTCCACGCCGACGCCGGCCGCGCTGACCAGGCCGACGCCGGAGATGACGATCCGCCGTTCCATGCCCATCCGCCGGTCAGCAGGAGAGCCCGCCGTCCACCGCCAGCACCTGGCCGGTGACGTAGGCGGCCCGCGGCGCCAGGAACAGCTGCGCGGCGGCAATGAGGTCCGCCGGGGTGGCGAAGCGGCGCAGCGGCGTGCGCTCCAGGAGGCGGCGCCTGACCGGCGCCGCGACCCGCTCCGTCATCTCGGTCTCGACGATGCCGGGGGCGAGCGCGTTGACCGTGATGTTGAAGGGGCCGAGCTCGCGCGCCAGCGCCCGGGTCATGGCGATCACGCCCCCCTTGGCCGCGGCGTAGCTCGCCTGCCCGGCCTGGCCGAACAGCCCGGAGACCGAGGCCACGGTGAGGATGCGGCCGCCGCGGCCATGCATCATCAGGGGGGCGATCTGGCGGATCACGTGGAACGTGCCGGCCAGGTTGGTGTCGATCACCTCGTGCCAGTCCGCCGCCTCCATCGCGGCGAGCGGCCGGTCGCGCAGCACGCCGGCGCAGCACACCAGCAGCGTCGGCGTTCCGAGCTCCGCCGCGACCTGCCGGCAGACCGTGGCGACGCCTTCGCGCTGGCACACATCGAGCGCCAGCCGCAGGCAGCGGCGGCCCAGGCTGTCGGCGAGGGCGGCAAGCTCGTCCACCGGGCCGCTCCGGCCGCGGAAGGTGAGGGCCACGTCGCAGCCGTTGACGATGAGATCGCGGGCGATCGCCCGGCCGATGCCGCCGCTCGCGCCCACGATCAGGCCCCGCTCACCGGCGTAGAGCATCCCTTCGGACATGGGCTAGGCGGGCGGGGCCGCCGCCAGCGCCGAGCGCTGCACGAGGCCGGCCGAGATGCGGCCGCGCGCCACCAGCTCGGACCGGCGGTCCACGGCGACCGCGAAGAGGCCCAGGCCGCCCAGCCGCCGCACCAGCCTGGTGCGGTAGCAGAGGCGGTCGCCGGGGAACACCGGACGGAGGAAGCGGCACTCGACGGCCCCCAGCACCGGCACCTGGCCGCTCGGCGCGCCGCCCTGCTCGGCGAGCAGATAGACCGCCGTGGTCTGCGCCATCGCCTCGAGGAGCAGGGCTCCCGGCCAGAGCGGAAAGCCGGGGAAGTGCGCGCGCAGGAAGAGATCGTCGGCCGGGATCGTCTGGTGGGCCACCAGGCCGTGCGGCGAGCGCTCCGCCGCGTCGAGCAGCCGCAGGGGAGGGTCGTGCGGCAGCAGGGCCGCGAGGCCGCGGGCCGGCGCGCTCATCGGCC
>JASLEW010000402.1 GCA_030150965.1 Thermoanaerobaculia bacterium
CGGCCGGGGCGGAGGGCGGCCCGGCCGCCTCGCCCGCCGCCTGCTCCGGCCGCAGCCGCAGCCTCCCCTGCTCGTCGAACCCCAGGAAGGTCCCGGCCACCTCGCGCTCCCCCGTCCGGCAGACCAGGCGGTCCCCGGGCCGGTGGATGGAGAGGGCGCGGTACGCCGCGACGGCGTAGGGCAGGTCGTCCACGTGGGCCAGCTCCCGCTCGACGCCGGCGACGAGGTCCCAGGTCAGCTCCGCCAATCCCGGCAACCCCGCCTGCCCGCCGCCGCGCTCCAGCCACAGCGAGGTGGCGCCCTCGGGCAGCTCCTCGCGGCGGTGGCCGTGGTTGACGCCGAAGCCGATGACCGCCACGCAGCCGTCGCCCGGGTGCACCAGCGCCTCGATCAGGATGCCGCCGATCTTGCGGCCGCGGCCGGCACCGGGGCCGGCGGCCGGCACCGCCGGAACCAGGAGGTCGTTGGGCCACTTCAGCCGGCAGCCCTCCGGCAGGTGGGGCCCGAGCGCCCGGCAGAGGCCGACGCCGACGAGCAGCGGCAGCGCGGGCAGCAGCGCCGGCTCGGCGTAGAGCCGGGCCAGCGTGGCATACACCCCGCGCCCGCGCGGGCTCGACCAGGAGCGCCCCTGCCGGCCGCGCCCCGCGGTCTGCTCGAAGGCGAGCGCCAGCATCGGCTCCAGGTCGAGGCCCTCGCTCTCCAGGTCCGCCGCCACGCCGCGCACCAGCGCGTTGGTCGAGGCGGTGCTGGCCAGGACGACCAGGTTGTCGCCTGGCCCGCCGCCGGCGGCCGCGCCGGCGCCGCGCTCCCGCCGGACCCGTTCGAGGCCGGCGACGAACTCGGCGAAGTCCATCCTAGGCCCCACCGCCTGCGGCGACCCCGAGCCATGAATCCGGGCGGCGCACAGACCGTCGGTGGCCTACGCACAGCATCGATCGGATCTCCCCCTCATCCCCTCGATCCCCTTCCCACCCTCCTGGGGGAAGGGGACGCCCCCTCCCCCTCTTCGGCGGGAGCTTCGTTCCCTAGGCATCGCCGCCCAGGTTGGCGTGCAGCCGGTCGCGGCGCTCGTTGAGCTCGGCCAGGCGCGCCTGGGCCCCCGCCACCACCGCCGGCGGCGCCTTGGCGAGAAAGGACGGGTCGCCCAGCCGCTGCTCGGCGCGCCCGATCTCGCCGGCCAGCTTCTCCAGCTCCTTGCGCAGCCGCTCCCGCTCCTCGGCGCCGGCCGCCCCGGTCTCCTGCCGCTCCGCCGCCAGCGCCACCTCGACGCCGGCCACCAGGTCGCGGGCGGCGCCCGCGGGCGGCGCCGTGCCGTCCAGCGCCACCACCTCGACCCGGCAGAGGAAGCGCAGGAGCGGCTCCTGCGCGGCGAGGAAGCCCCCCGCCGCCGGCGCCGCGGTGAGCGGGCTCAGGAACAGCCGCAGCCGCGTCTTCGGCGGCAGCTTGAGCTCGGTGCGCAGGCTGCGCACCCGGTTCACCACCTCGATCAGCACCCCCATGCCGGCCTCGACCCCGCCCTCCTCGGCGGCGCGCTCCCAGGACTCCTCGCGCGACGGGTAGGGCGCCAGGCAGATGGTCTGCGGCTGGATGGCCTCGTGCCCGGGCAGGCGCTGCCACACCTCCTCGGTCAGGAAGGGCATGAACGGATGCAGCAGGCGCAGGCTCCGATCGAGCACGGTCAGCAGCACCTCGCCGGCCTGGGGGCGCGGCGCCTCGCCGCTGAGCGCTGGCTTGGCGAGCTCGATGTACCAGTCGCACAGGTCGCCCCAGAAGAAGTGGTAGAGGCGGTTGCACGCCTCGTCGAAGCGGAAGGCGGCCAGGCGATCGTTCACCGCCGCCGCCGTCTGCGACAGGCGCGCCAGGATCCAGCGCTCGGGCGGCGCCAGGGCGTGCGCGTCGAGGCCCGTCTGCACCCGCGCCCCGCCGACCCGGCCCAGGGCGAAGCGCGCGGCGTTCCAGATCTTGTTGC
Source organism: Thermoanaerobaculia bacterium (assembly GCA_030150965.1). Taxonomy (GTDB): domain Bacteria; phylum Acidobacteriota; class Thermoanaerobaculia; order Multivoradales; family UBA5704; genus JASLEW01. The sequence goes on from JASLEW010000402.1 coordinate 1,970, forward strand.
CGAATGCCCGGTAGCCGGCGATCTGCTCGGGGTTGAGCGGGATGTCGCGCCCCGGGTTGTCGAGCGAGGCGAGGGTGAAGCGCAGCGCGTCGGCGCCGTACTCCTCGACCAGGTCGGTGGGGTCGAGGACGTTGCCGCGCGTCTTCGACATCTTCACCCCCTGGGCGTCGCGGACCAGGCCGGTCAGGTGCACGGCGGCGAACGGCACCTCGCCGGTGAGCTCGAGCCCCATCATCACCATCCGCGCCACCCAGAAGAACAGGATGTCGTGGCCGGTGACCAGCACCGAGGTGGGATAGAAGGTGGCGAGGTCCACGGTCGCCGCCGGCCAGCCCAGGGTCGAGAACGGCCACAGGCCGGAGGAGAACCAGGTGTCGAGCACGTCCGGGTCCTGGGTGAGCTCGGCGGTGCCGGCCGCCGCCGCGGCCTCCTCGGCGCTGCGGGCGACGAAGCAGTGGCCGTCGGCGGTGTACCAGGCGGGGATCTGGTGCCCCCACCAGAGCTGGCGCGAGATGCACCACGGCTTGATGGTCTCCAGCCAGTGCTCCCAGGTCCGCTCCCAGCTGTCCGGCACCAGCCGCAGCCGCCCCGCGCGCTGCGCGGCGAGCGCCCGCGCCGCCATCTCCCCCATGTCGCAGAACCACTGGGTCGACACCAGCGGCTCGATCGGCTCGCCGCCGCGCTCGGAGTGGCCGACGTTGTGCTGGTGGTCCTCGACCCTGACCAGCAGCCCCTCCTGCGCCAGCCGCTCGACCACCCGGGCGCGCGCCGCGAACCGGTCGAGGCCGGCGAAGCCGGGCCCCGCCTCGGCGGTCATCCGCCCGTCCTTGCCGATCACCGAGATGCCCGGCAGGCCGTGGCGGCGCGCCATCTCGAAGTCGTGGGGGTCGTGGAAGGGGGTGAGCTTGACCAGGCCGGTGCCGAAGTCGCGCTCGACCGCCGCGTCGGCGACGAACGGCAGGCGGCGGCCGACCAACGGCAGGATCGCCTCGCGGCCCAGCAGATGGCGGTAGCGCTCGTCGTCGGGGTGGAAGGCGATGCCGGTGTCGCCGAGCATGGTCTCGGGCCGGGTGGTGGCGACCACGACGCGCTCGGCCCCGGCCGTGGCGCCCGCCGCGGCGGCGGCGAGCGGATAGGCGACGTGGTAGAGCTTGCCCTGGACCGTCTTCTGCACCACCTCCAGGTCGGAGACGGCGGTCCCCAAGGCCGGCGACCAGTTGACCAGGTACTCGCCGCGCGAGATCAGGCCCGCGCCGTGCAGCCGCACGAACGCCTCGCGCACCGCCGCCGACAGGCCGGGGTCGAGGGTGAAGCGCTCGCGGCTCCAGTCGCAGCTCGCCCCCAGGAGGTCCATCTGCTCGCGGATGTTGCCGTGGTACTGCTCCTTCCACGCCCACATGCGCGCGAGGAAACGCTCGCGGCCGAGGGTCCTGCGGTCGGTGCCCTCCTTCGCCAGCTGGCGCTCGACCATGAGCTGGGTGGAGATGCCGGCGTGGTCGGTGCCGGGCAGCCACAGGGCGTTGTCGCCGCACATCCGCCGCCAGCGGGTGAGCAGGTCCTGGATCGCGGTCTGCAAGGCGTGGCCGAGATGGAGCTTGCCGGTGACGTTGGGCGGCGGGATCATCAGGCAGAAGGGCGGCTTCGCCGACGGCGCCTCGACGCGGAAGATGCCGCTGTCGCTCCAACGCCGCTGCCACGCGCCCTCGTAGGAGCGCGGATCGAAGCGCTTGTCCAGCTCTGGCTGACTGCTCACCGTACCGGCCTCCCTGCCGCGGCGCCTCGCCGCCGCCGCCCGCCGCCCTGCCTCGGGTCACACCGGATCAGATCACACGGGACGCCGCCCCGTGACGCACGTTCCCGTGCGGCGGGACGGAAGGGACGGATTGGGCGGCGTGCCGCGCGGCGGCGGCGGCGCCCCGCCGCGTGGCGTATCACTCGACCTGGCTTTCGAGCTCCCGCAGGCGATCCTTGATGACCACCTCGGCGAGGTCGGGGATGACCTCCCAGGCGACGTCCCGCACCACGCGGTCGCCGATCAGCTCGACGACGCGGCGGGCGATGCGCTCCACGTCGGCGTCGCTCAGTCCCTCGGCCAGCGCCGCGGCGGCGCCCGCGGCGGGCTGC
>JASLEW010000419.1 GCA_030150965.1 Thermoanaerobaculia bacterium
TGGGCTTCGACGGCTGGTACTCCATGGCCGGCACCTTCCGCGCGCCGGCCGCCGCCTGCCACTGAGGAGGTGAGCGTCGAAGCGCCGGCCCGCACCGCCGCCGCGCCGCCGCCTCGCCGCCGGGGCGGGACCCGGCGGCGCGGGCACGGTCGGTGCGGGCCGGCGCTTCGACGCTCACCTCCTCAGTGGCAGGCGGCGGCCGGCGCGCGGAAGGTGCCGGCCATGGAGTACCAGCCGTCGAAGCCCAGGGAGGGGTTCTCGTCGAAGAACCAGGAGAAGAAGGCCAGCTCCTGGGGGTGATAGACCATGCCGTTGGGCATCGGGACATTGAGGAAGTGCCCGGTCAGCGGGTCGCCGACCTCCAGGTTCGACTGGCAGCCCGAGACCTGGCCGGTATGGCCCCAGGGGGGCGTGGGGTTGTTGGTCAGCGGATCGTCGTACCACTCGCCGAGCTCGTGGGCGAGGATCGAGACGTCGGCCCCCGCCTTGAAGGAGCGGTTCGAGTCGAACTCCGCCACGCCGTAGGTCTGCAGGACGAGGTCGAGCGGCACCCGCGCCCCCGAGCACGCATCGGGAGCCGTCGAGTCGAGGACCGTGCCGTCGTCGAAGATCGTCTGCACCGGAATGATCACGATGGGAACGACGGCGTTCCTGGCGTTCCTGAGCGACGGATCGGTGCCCACCTCGGTGAACGAGTACCGCCTGCGGCCCACCACGACGCTGTTGGTGAAGGTGGTGAAGCTGGGGCGCAGGGCGGCCTTCTCGAGCTCGTCCTCGGGGCCCGGCAGCGCGATCACCCGCCCCTCCCACGGCTGCGCCGGAAGGTCGAAAGGCTCCTCGGCGGTGATCGTGCCCTCGATCACCTGGGAAGCCTGCCCCGCCGCGCCATCCGGAGCGGCGGGTTCCGACATCGCGCCTTCGAGCGCGGCGGGCTCCGATACCGCGCCTCCGGACGCGGCGGGCTCAGCGACGGCCGGCTCGGACACGGCGGGGATCGGCCGGTGGGCCGCCATGGCGGCAAGGAGGACGATGGGCAGGATCGGCAGCTTCTTCATGTCGCGGCTCCGTGGGTGCAGTCGTCTCAGTTCGGCTGGATGCGCAACCGTAAACCATATTATGGAAGCCGAGGGACGTGCAACTGAGAGGTGCGCATGTGGCCATGGGAGATCAGCCGCCTCGCGGCGCTCGGCCGAGGAGCCGCGTGGTCCTAGTGTCCCGCGGTGGTACGATACCTCTCGACGCGGCGGCCGCTCCATCCATCCATCGCGCGTCGCGCGAGAGCTGGGGCACACCCCATGAAGGCCAGCGACGAAAGCTTAGGGCAGAGAATCGAGCGCCTGTCCAGCGCCTGCCGGGAAGCTCTCTCACGCCTCCACCTTCCCGTCGCCGCGGTGTTCCTGTACGGAAGCGCCCTGGGCGAAGGATTCCGGCCTGACAGCGACGTGGATGTGGCGGTCCTGGACGACGACGAGGGCTTGAGCTGGGGAGACCAGGCCCGCCTCATGGACGCTCTCGAGCGCTCCATCCGGCGTGGCGTGGATCTGCGGATGCTGCGCGAGAGCACTCCAGCTCACCAGGCTCACGTCGTCGAGAAAGGGTTGCTCGTCTGGCCTCCGGAGCCCGGGCCCAAGGTGAAGGACTACACGAGAGGGCTCCTGGCCGCCGCCCGCGGCGGGCGCCAGCGGACAAAGGGCGAGTGGAGCGCCCTGCTCGCGAGGATCTCCAGCCCGACGGCACAGCGATGACCGGTATCAATCGCGATTATCTGACCGAGCAGTTCCAAACCATCGAGGAGTATCTGAAGCGAGCACGCCGGATCGCCGCGCTCTCCCGACCCGACTACCTGGCCGACGCCAACGCCGTCGATGCCAGTGTCAGGCAGCTGACGGTCCTCTTCGAGACCTCGCACAACATCGCCAAGCATCTCGGGGCCAGGTTTGGTTGGCGAGCGCCGTCCAGCAAGGCAGAATCCTTCGAGATCCTTGCCGAGCAGGGAGTGATCTCGGAAGAGCTCGCCCAGGGTTTCCGCGAAGCCTCGCGCTTCCGCAACCTTGTCACCTATCAGACCGCGCGCGTGGACGACCAGCTTGTCTATGAGATCCTACAACGACACTTGAGCGACTTCGAGCGCTTCACCACCTCGGTAGCCCGCTGGCTGGCGCCTCTCGCAGGCGAGTGACAAGCGAAGGCAGGTGGCGGCGGTCCCTGGGATGAGGCCTCAAGAGCGCTGCATGTCGTAACGACGGGCCGGAGCCGGCGGACGGGTCCTGGTGGAGATGAGGTCCGCGGTCCTGGCACTCGCGTTCAACTGGCGGTGCCGAGGCCCCCCTGCCAGCGCAGCCCCGGCTCACCAGGATCGGACCCCGCCTCGACGGCGATGCCCAGGTGGTCGAGCACCCGGAGGGTGTAGTGGTCGAGGAAGCGGCCGAGGTCCTCGCCGCCGATGTAGAAAGCGGGCACCGGGGGGAGGATCACCGCACCGCCGGCGATCAGCCGGCGCATGTTCTCGACGTGCACCAGGCTGAGCGGCGTCTCGCGGAAGCCTAGGACCAGGGGCCAGCGCTCCTTGAGCGCCACGGCGCCGGCGCGGTGGACGAGGGTGCGCGCCGTGCCGGTGGCCAGGGCGCCCAGGGTGCCGGCGCTGCACGGCAGGATGGCGGTGCCGGTCAGCCGGTAGGAGCCCGAGGCGACCGCGGCGTCGAGCTCGCCGTCGCGATGGATCCGCAGCTTCTCCCGCTCCAGGCCCGCAAGGCCGGCCGCCTCGACCAGGTCGCCGGCGCCGGTGCGCTCCGGCCCCAGCTCATGCCGCAGCACCTGGCTGGCTCCCGCCGAGACCACGAGGTGGATGCGCTCGACTCCCGGGTGCGCCGCGAGCCGCGCCAGGAGATGCCGGGGCAGCCGCATGCCCGAGGCGCCGGAGACGAGAAGGGCGACGCGATGGCCGACGGGCACTGCCTAGGACGAAACTTCGGTCGAAAAGAGGGAAGGGGGCGCCCCCTTCCCCTCCGGAGAGCCGGGAAGGGAGCAGGGGGGCTTGGGAGGGCGATCCGATCGACGTTTCGAGAAGGCCGCCAGCGCCCTGTACGCCGATCGCTTCATCCGTGGTGCCCGCGCAAAGGGATGGGAGCCGGAACTGGCGTCAGAGCGAGAAGTCCAGGTTGTAGACGAACGGGCCGCGCTGGACGGCGAGCAGGAGGTTGCCGCGGTCCATGGCGCGCAGTACCTCGCGGCTGAGGTCGTCGGGCGAGCCGACGCGCTGGCCGTTGGCGCCCAGGATCAGGTCGCCCGCCGCCAGGCCGCGGCGGTCGGCGGCCGAGCCGCGCACCACCCGCTCGATCGCCAGCTCGCCGCGCCCGCCGCCCACCACCAGGCCGACGCTGCGCTCCAGCACCTCCAGGCCGGTGCCGCGCGGCGGCGCCGCGGTGCGCAGGGTGAGGTGGAGGGTGCGGCCGTCGCGCCGCACGTCGAGCTGGATGGGGCTGCCGGCGGGCACGGTGTAGATGGCGGTGATGACGTCCTCGCGCGCCGCCACCGGATGGCCGTCGGCGGCGACGATCACGTCCTTCTCCTGCAGGCCGGCGCCGGCCGCGGGCGAGCCCGGGTAGACCTTGAACACCAGGGCGCCGCGCGCGACCGCCAGCCGGTAGCGCCGCGCCAGCTCGGCGTCGATGGTCAGCAGCCGGGCGCCGCTCCACACCGGGCGCAGCTCGCCGTAGCGCAGCAGATCGTTGACCACCCGCCGCGCGCGGTCGGCCGGGATGGCGAAGCCGATGCTGTTGGCGCCCGAGACGATGGCGGTGTTGATGCCGATCACCTCGCCCAGGATGTTGACCAGCGGGCCTCCCGAGTTGCCCGGGTTGATCGAGGCGTCGGTCTGCAGGAAGTCGGTGAACATGCGCTCGCCCGAGTCGGACGGCACGGAGCGGCCGGTGGCCGAGAGCACCCCGGCGGTGACGGTGTGCGAGAGGCCGAACGGGTTGCCGATCGCCACCACCGTCTCGCCGATCATCAGGTCGGAGCTGCGGCCGAGGGTCGCCGCCGGCAGGTTCTTCGCCGCCACCCTGAGCACCGCCAGGTCGGCGTCGTGGTCGAGGCCGAGCAGGTCGGCGGTCAGCTCGCGGCCGTCGATCAGCGTCACCACGATGCGCGAGGCGCCCTCGACGACGTGGGCGTTGGTGAGCACGATGCCGGTGGCCTCGATGATGAGCCCCGAGCCGAGCGACTGGGCACGGCGCTGCGGGGTGAAGATGCCGCCGAAGAAGGGGTCGGCCTCGCGCACCGTCGATTCGGCGGCGATGTTGACCACCGCCGGCGACAGCCTCTCCGCCACCGCCACGACCGGCGTGCGGCGGGTCCCCGCCGCGGTCCCGGTGGCACGCCGCTCGGCCGGCTGCGGCAGCAGGGCGGCCGGGGCGCCCGTCCGCGCCACCGCGCCGGCGGCCAGCGCCTCCTCCGGGCCGGGCCGGTTGGCCAGCCGCCCCGAGAGCGCCAGGGCGAGGGCCGCCGCCAGCATCACCAGGGCGGCGGCGAGCGACGGCGAGCGCCCCCGGCGGGAGCGGCGGCGCGGCGGCGGCAGGGGGAAGAGGTCCCGGCTCATGCCCCTAGGATAAGATGGGTCGCCCTGTTCGGGGAACCTCAGCGCCCGCGGCCAGGTGCAAGCTGCCATCGAGGTGGGGGTGCGCCACCCAAGATGCCCGGAGCATCGAGGCGTCGGCGAGCAGGGCCGGCGCGGCAGAGGCCGGCTCCCCGGCGCACCCAACGGCATCGAACCGAAAGGAGGTTACCCATCGTGTCACTCCGACTCAGCCCCGCGCTGCTCGGATGGCTGCCGGGCGTCGTCGCGGTGCTCGCCACGGTCACCGGGATCGCCGCCGCCGGCGCGGCCCGCACCGCCACGGCG
>JASLEW010000047.1 GCA_030150965.1 Thermoanaerobaculia bacterium
ACCACGTCGCAGCCGCTCGCCGCCAGCAGCTCCATCTGTCCCGGCGTCTCCACCCCCTCGCCGATCACCCGCAGCCCCAATCCGTGGGCCAGGTTGACGATGGCGGTGACCAGGGCGTGCCCGCGCGGGCCGGCCTCGATGTCGGCGACGAAGCCGCGGTCGATCTTCAGCGCGTCGATCGGAAATTGCTTGAGGTAGGCGAGCGAGGTGTGGCCGGTGCCGAAGTCGTCGAGCGCGATCCCCAGCCCCATGGCGCGGAGCTTCCTCAGGATCTCGCCGGTCCGCTCCGCGTGGCTCATCGCCGTGCTCTCGGTGATCTCCAGCTCCAGATAGTGCGGATCGAAACCCGCCTCCTCGAGGATCCGGCCGATGCCCTCCGCCAGCCCGCGCTGCTGGAACTGCAGCGCCGACAGGTTGACCGCCAGGCGCAGCTCCTTCCAGCCGGCGGCATGCCAGGCCGCCGCCTGGCCGCAGGCCTGACGCAACGCCCACTCGCCGATCGGCACGATCAGCCGCGCCTCCTCCGCCACCCCGATGAAGACGTCGGGCAGGACCAGGCCGCGCTCCGGGTGCTGCCAGCGCAGCAGCGCCTCGACCCCCACCGTCCTGCCGGACCGGACCTCGATCTGCGGCTGGTAGAAGAGCTTCAGCTCGCCGCGCTCGAGCGCCAGGCGCAGGTCGCTCTCGAGCGTCAGGCGCTCGCGGGTGCGGACGTTCATCGCCGGCGTGCAGAGCTGATAGCCGTTGCGCCCCAGCTCCTTGGCGCGGTACATGGCGATGTCGGCGCTGGTCAGCAGCGCCGCCGCGTCCTCGGCATCGGCCGGAAACAGGCTGATGCCGATGCTGGTGGTGAGGAACAGGCGGTGGCCGTCGAGATCGACCGGCCGCGCCACGGTGGCGAGGATCTTCTCCGCCGCCCTCGCCGCCTGGCTGCCGCGGTCGATGCCGGGGAGCAGCAGGTTGAACTCGTCGCCGCCGACGCGGGCGACGGTGTCGCTCTCCCGCACCGCCTGGCGCAGCCGCTCCGCCACCGATTGCAGCAGGCGGTCGCCCGCCGAGTGCCCGAGCGTGTCGTTGACCAGCTTGAAGCGGTCGAGGTCGAGGAACAGCACCGCCACGCCGCGGTGCTGGCGCCGCGCCTGGGCCAGGGCCTGGCGCAGGCGGTCCTGGAACAGCATGCGGTTGGGCAGCCCGGTCAGCGCGTCGTGATAGGCCTGGTGCACCAGCTGCCGCTCGGCGTCCTTGCGCTGCGTGATGTCGATGAGCGTCCCCTCGATCACCTGCTCGGGCGACTCCTCGCTGCCGCCGAGCAGGGTGGCGTTGGCCAGCACCCAGATCGGCGTGCCGTCGCGCCGGCGCATCTGCAGCTCGAGGTTGTTGAGCGTGCCGCCCGCCATCAGGTGGGCGAGCAGCGCCGGCCGCTCCTCCGGGCGGGCGTAGTGGTCGAGCATGTTGATGCCGCTGCATTCGGCGCCGGAGGCAAAGCCCAGGATGCGGGCGAAGGCATCGTTGCACTCGCGCACCACCGCGGCGGTCGAGGTGCGGAAGACCCCGGCGAGGTTGCGCTCGAACAGCGTCCGGTAGCGCTCGGCCGCGGCGCGCAACGCCGCCTCGGCGCGCCGCGTCTCGGCCTCGGCCTCCAGGCGGCGGGTGATGTCGTTGGCCAGCACGAGGCGCGCCACGCGGCCGGCGAAGATCAGCGAGTGCGAGGCCACCTCGACCTCGAACAGCTTGCCGTCCTTCCGGCGGTGCGTCCAGCGCATGTCCATGCGATGGCCGAGCAGGTTGGTCCTGAGGTCGGCGAGCAGGGCGGGGATGCTCTCCGGCGGGCGGATGTCGTTGATCGTCATCGCCAGGAACTCGTCGCGCTCGAAACCGTAGATGCGCACCGCCGCCTCGTTGACCGCCAGGAAGCGCAGGGTCTCGTAGTCGTAGACCCACATCGGCAGCGGGTTGCGGTCGAACAGCAGGCGGTACTGCTGCTCGGGGTCGGTCAGCCCCTCCTGGAACGGCACCAGGCTGGGGATCTCGGTGGCCCGGCCGCGCACGCGCACCTCCGCCGCGCCCGCGGGCAGCGCCACCCGCCGCACGTCGTCGTGCAGCCAGATCACCCGCCCGCCGGCGGTGACCAGCCGGTACTCGATCTCGCGCCGCCGGCCGTCGCTGCCCACCTCGCGGCACAGGTCGAGGATCCGCAGCCGGTCCGCCGGATGCAGCCATGCGCTCCATTGCAGCCCGTGCAGGCGGCGCCGCGGCGCCACGCCGACGGCCTCGCGGCCGTGGCGGTTGAGGCGGACCATCGCCAGGGTGACGGCGTCCGCCTCCCAGCGGATGGTGGGCGGCGGCTGCCGCCTGGCGCGTCCGGTGACGGGTCCGGCGCGCTTCTTCCCTCCGCGGTTGGCAGGCTGGGCGGGAGAGGGCCGGCGAGAGATTTCGCCTGAGCTGACCATGAAGTTCCTGGCGCCCATTATATAGAGCGGCAGGGTCGGGGCGAGGACGGCGCGCCCGCCGGCGGGGGCGGCCGCGAGCAGGATGGAGCGGACGGCCGGGGCGTGCCCGGCCGTCCGGAGGGTGGCGCGCTACGGAACGAAGTGCTGGAAGAGCACGGCGCGCCCGTCGTTCACCTCGCCGAAGCCGAAGGTGGGGAAGGGGCCGATCGGCGTCGAGGAGAAGGCCAGGACGGCCTCGACCTCGGCGGGATTGTTGCGGCACTCGGCGTGCACGCCGTCGATCTGCGCCGCGACGCCCGCCACCAGCGGCGAGGCGAAGCTGGTGCCGGCGCCCACCAGGTAGGAGTTCTCGCTGCCGCACACCGCGGCGCTGCACGCGCCCAGGATCAGCGATTGCAGGCTGGGCGTGACCGGGCAGTTGGGCAGCGGCGCCAGCGGATCCGGCAGGTCGCCTCCCGGTGCGCCGAAGAAGGAGACCAGGCCGCCGAAGTTGGAGTAGCTGGCGAGCCCCTGCGTGATGCTGGTGGCGTAGATGGCGGTGGCGCCCGGCGACTGCGCCGGCACGTCGATGTTGGGGCTGAACGGCGACAGGTTGGCGGCATTGTTGCCGGCCGCCACCACCACGAGCTTGCCGCGGTTGCGGGCGAACTGCACCGCCTTGCCGACCGCGGCGATCAGCTGGTCGTTGCCCGCCTTCGGGAAGTAGGCGCCGAGGCTCATGTTGAGGATCTGCACGTCCTTGAGGCCGGCGGCGTACTCGATGCCGGTGATGACGTCGCCGAACGAGCCGGCGCCCTGGCAGTTGAGCACCTTGACCATGACCACGTCCGACTTGGGCGCCAGGGCGGCCATGCCGATCAGGTTGCCGGTGATCTGGCTGGAGACGAAGGTGCCGTGGAAGTCGAAGTCGAAGGTGGTGGTCTCGTCGACGCTGCCGCAGGGCGAGGTGCCGGGCGTGATCGCGCTGGCGCTCTCGTTGAGGTCGACGTGACCGGCGAGGTCGAGGTGGTTGGGATCGATGCCGGTGTCGAGCACCGCCACCTTCACCGCCGGCGAGCCGAAGGCGTTCTGCGCCCAGGCGCCGGGGGCGTTGATCTGCGTCATGTTCCACTGGCAGCCGTAGAAGAAGGCGCCCTGCGGGTTGGGCGCCGCCGCCGGCGGATGGGACAGCGCCACCGTCGCCGACATGGAGCTCACCGGCGGCACCCACTGCACGACGGAGTCGAGCGTCACCGATTGAATCCCCGACTGGGCCGCCATCTTGGAGGCGAAGGACGGATCGCTGGAGCTGGCCTGGGCCACGCCGAAGCTCGGATGGCTGCGCTGTATGGTGCCGCCGGCCGCGGCGATCATGCTGCCGATATTGGCCGGCAATGTGCTTCCCGTGGTCTGGATAATGTAAGAGCTGGCCGGGGCCGCATGGCCCGGTACAGCCAGCAGCGCCATCATGAGGGCGCCGATGCCGAGGATCGCTAGTTTCCTCGTCGTCATGGACGACTCCTTTCAAAAAGGTCGGACGTGAGGCGGGAATTCTAGCAGCAATCGTCGATATGCGAGATCGTATCGATGCAAAAATACCCCCCATGGGTAGGCGGAGACCCTGGGAGGTTTGCGCCCGCAGCGGGGGGGCGGGCGCCTGGGAGGAGCGGGACGCCGGTCTACGTGCGCAGCACCGGCAGGCGGACCACGAAGCTGCGCGACGGCCCGCCGTCGGCGTGCCACGACAGCTGGCCCCCCTTGGACTCGATGATCGCCGCCACCACCGACAGCTCGAAGGCGAGCGCACCGGAGGCGGTCGCGGTGAGCGGCCGCTCGCCGGCGCCGTTGGCGTCGCCGGTCAGCTCGATCACCACCTCGGAGCGCGGTGCGCGAGCGGCGTGCGGCCCCGCCGAGCGCTCGCCCTCGGGGAGGGGCTCGTGGCCCAGCTGAGCGTAGATCCTGCCCCCGGCCGGCGTCAGGTTCCTCACCACCTCGATGAGCGAGGAGAGGGCGGTGAACAGCAGCTCGGAGCCGCCGTCCGAGGCGACGGGGCGCACCGTCTTGCGGCCGCCCGGCACGCCCTCGCGGCCCGGCCCCGCCGCCGCGCCGCCGGTCCCCGGCTCCGCCGCTGCCTGCTGCTCTCGGCAGAGGCCGGCGGTCGACAGCGCCAGGGTGAGCAGGGGCCGCAGCGCGAACGCCACCTGGCGCGGGGCACGCAGATCCGGTTCACGGCGGGCAAAGTCCAGCACTCGGGCAAGCGGCATGGCGATGCGGTGTCGGGCTGCGGGGTCTGCCGGTGGCCTGGGGCGTGGGAGCGGGTGCGGCTGGTAGCTCGCGTCCATGCCCATTCACCTAGCAAGGACGGGGCCACCTTGGTACCAGGGCGTGCGATCGCCGGTGCACGACGGCCCGTCTCCCGGGCGGGCCCGCCGCCGATGCCGCCGCCCGCCACCGCTCGCCACCGGGCCGGCCGCCGGCGTGCGCCAAGGCGGTCACCGCCGCGCCGATCTGGCGGTGGTGCCGCGGGCCGGCGCCTCCGCGCACTGCCCCGGTGACGCCGGCGGCGGCAGCAGCCGCTCCTCGGCCGGGGCCCGCAGGTTGTAATGCGAGCTCATCACCCGGCCGTAGGCGCCGGCGGTGGCGATGAGCAGCACGTCCCCTTCGGCGGCGGGGGCGAGGCGGCGGGAGCGGCCGAGGATGTCGCCGGTCTCGCAGATCGGACCGACGACGTGCGCCACCATGGTCTCCGGCTGGCCGAGCCGCGTCAGGTTGACGATGGCGTGATGAGCGCCATAGAGCGCCGGCCGGATCAGCGAGTTCATGCCGGTCTCGACGCCGACGTAGGTGACCTCGCCCTTGCGCTTGAGCTGCGTCACCCGGGCCAGCAGCACGCCGGCCTGCGCCACCAGGAAGCGGCCGGGCTCCAGCCAGATCTCGAATCCCGGGTGCGCGGCCTTGCACTGGGCGAGCCCCGAGGCGAGCTCGGCGAGGTCGAGCGGCGCCTGGCCGGGGCGCTCGGGCACGCCCAGGCCGCCGCCCAGATCGAGCGCCCGCACCTCCGGGAAGCGCTGGGCGGCGCCGGCCAGGAACACCGCCACCTCGGTCCAGGCGCCGGCGGTGCGGATGCCGCTGCCGACATGGGCGTGGAGGCCGGTCACCCGCGCCCCGCACCGCGCCAGCAGCGGTGGCAGCTCGTCGAGCTGCGCCGGCCCGAGCCCGAACTTGGACTGCACGCCGGCGGTGCGGACGTGGGCGTGATGGCCCAGGCCGCGGCCGGGGTCGAGGCGCAGGAAGACCTCGCGCCCGGCGAACAGCTCGGGCCACGATTGCAGCGGGTGGAGGTTGTCGACCGTCACCCGCGCTCCGCGGGCGATGCCGCGCGCCATGTCCTCGCGGCTGGCGAAGTTGGGGGTGAACAGCAGTTGCGCCGGATCGAGGCCGGGAAGCAGGTGCAGCAGGTGCTCGATCTCGGCCGGCGACACGCATTCGAAGCCGAGACCCAGGCGGTGGAAGAGGCGCAGCACGCCGGGATGGTGGTTCGCCTTGACCGCGTAGAGCAGGCGGTCGAGCGCCGGGATCGCCAGCAGGCGCCGGGCGCAGGCCGTGAGCACCTCCTCGGCGTAGACGTAGACCGGGGCCGCCTCCGCCGCCAGGCCGAGGAGGTCGGCGCGGCGGTGCCGCCACCAGCCGGCGGGG
>JASLEW010000512.1 GCA_030150965.1 Thermoanaerobaculia bacterium
CGCGCCGACGCAAGCGTAGCGGGGACTACGCTGAGGAGGCGGTCGCGGCTGCCGCCTGTCGCGACACTCCCGGCAGGTCGCAACGCCGCCGGAGACGCGGAGGGCCGGCGCGTTAGGTAGCGGATTTGTGACGCACCGCACTAGGACCCGGGCTCCAGCCCCAGCTCGCTCCGGAGCTGCTCCGCGCTCAGCGCTCGGCCGCGCCCCTTGCGCGCCCGGGCGAGCGCCGCGAGGAGGCGCTCCGCGTTGCGCGGCGACCGCAGCAGATGGGCGGTCTCCGTCAGCGACTCCAGCTCCGCTGCGGCGATCATCGCCACGGCATCGCCCCGGCGACGCTGGATGATGACCGTCTCGAGGTTCTCGGAGACCTCGTCGATGTACTTCGCGAGATGCGCGCGAGCCAGGGTGTAGGTGACCTTGATCGTCATGGCTCAGAACCTGTACAGGTTCATTGTACAGGTTCGCCTCTTCCGGTCAAGTCCTCGGGTCACCGCGCCGGCGGCACGTAGATCACCGGCACCCCCAGGGAAGCTGCCTCTCGGTTGAGCGCCGCGAGGTCGCCGGTGAGCAGCGCTGCCAATTCCGCCTGCCGCGCGGCCAGCTCGCGCTGCTGGGCGGCGAAGACCTCGCGCTGCCCCTGGGTCGGGGCGCCGTCGCCGGCGTCCACCCAGTCGAGGAGCGGCGAGAGGCGGGAGTAGAGCTGCGCGCCCCCCTTCTGCGCCAGGATGTCGTAGACGATCTCCGCCTTCGGGTTCTCCAGGCGGGCATCGAGCGCATCGAGCTTCGCGGCCAGCTCGGCCGAGCCCTTGACCAGCGCCGCGGTTTCTTTCGCCGAGCCCGTGCCGGCGCCGTCCGCCGCTCCCGTGGCCGCGGCCGCCGCCGGAGCGCCGGCGCCCGGCTCCCCGGCCGCCGGCACCGGCGCCGGGACGGCGGGCGTCCCCTGGAGCAGCTCGTTGCGCTCCCGCAGCTGGCGGCGGACGGCGCGCAGCCGCAGCACGGTGTGGGTGAGCCGGGTGATCTCGTCGCGCACCGCGAGGCCCAGGCGCAGCTGCGCCTCGAGATCGGCGGCCGAGGCCGTCACCCGCGGGTCCGGCAGCACGTTGAACGGCACGGTCGCCGTCCTGCCGTCCACCGTCAGCCGCGCGGTGTAGGCGCCGGGCAGCGCCCGCGGCCCGTGCGCCGGGTAGCCGGAGTCGATCCTGGCGCCCGGGATCAGCTCGGCGCCGGCCCAGGTGAGGTCCCACACCGCGAGGTGCACCCCCGGGTCCTTGCTGACCGACCGCAGCTTGAGCACCGCCTGCTCGTCCTCCGGGCTCTCGGTGGTGCCGGCGGGCTCCAGCGCCTTGCTCGAGAGCGTCGTCACCAGGGTGCCCCGGGCGTCGACGATGTCGAGCGTGACGTCACCCCGCGGCGCGCCCGCGAGCTGGTAGTAGATCACCGCGCCGCGCGGCGGGTTCTCGCCGCTCGTGCCCTGCGGCCCCTGGCGCAGATCCCAGCGCACGGCGTCCGGGGCCGCGAGCAGCCGCGCCGCCGGCCCGCCGTTCGAGGCGCCCCCGGTGCTCCCCCCGCTCCAGGCGCCTCCCCTGCCCTCACCGCTCGCGCCGCTCCCGGCGCCCCCTGAGCCGGGCGCCGTCAGCGCGTAGAGCGCCGGCAGGTGATCGAAGATCCAGAACGAGCGGCCGTGCGTGGCCAGCGCCAGGCAGCCGTCCTTGACCACCAGGTCGTGCACCGCCACCGCCGCCAGGTTGAGCCGCAGCGAGTGCCAGGTGACCCCGTCGTCGGCCGAGAAGACGACGCCGCGCTCGCTGCCCACGTAGAGCAGGCCGCGGTGCCCGGGGTCCTCGCGCACCGCGTGCAGGTAGATGTCGCGCGGCAGGCCGGCGTCGAGCCGCTTCCAGCTGCGGCCGAAATCGGTGGTGCGCCAGAGATACGGGCGCGTGTCGTCGAGCCGGTGGGCGTCGGCCACCAGGTAGGCGGTGCCGGCGGCGAAGTGCGACGGCTCGATGGTGGCCACGGTCGCCCACGTCGGCAGGCCGGGGATGGCCCCGGTCACGTCCTCCCAGTGCGCGCCGCCGTCGCGCGTCACGTGCACCAGCCCGTCGTCCGAGCCCGCCCAGATCAGCCCCTTTTCGACCGGCGACTCGGCCACCGCAAAGATCGTGTCGTAGATCTCGACGCCGGTGTTGTCGCCGGTGATCGGACCGCCGGCCCAGGTCTGCTTCGACCGGTCGTTGCGCGTCAGGTCCGGGCTGATGGCGGTCCAGGTCTGGCCGCCGTCGGCGGTGCGGAACAGGACGTTGGCGGCGTGATAGATCACCCGCGGATCGTGGGGCGAGCTGGCGATCGGCGCCGTCCACTGGAAGCGGTACCTGAGGTCCTCGCCGCCGTGCCCCGAGGGGTTCTCGGGATAGATGCCGACGACCCGCGACTGCCCGGTGCGGTGATCGTAACGGGTGATGAAGCCGCCGTACTCGCCGGCATAGACGATCTCCGGGTCCGCCGGCTCGGGCACCGCGTACCCGGCCTCGCCGCCGCCGACGTCGTACCAGTCGGCGTTGGGGATGCCGCCGGCGGTGAGGCTGTCGGAGGGGCCCTGCGCGCTGCCGATGTCCTGCAGGTCGCCGGCGACGCGGAACGGCCGGCGCGAGTCGGCGGAAATGTGATAGATCTGGCCCAGCGCCAGGGCCGGCGCGGTCCAGCTCTCGCCGCCGTTGGTGCTGATGTCCACCCCGCCGTCGTTCGACGCGATCATCCGCCTCGGGTTCCGGGGATCGATCCACACGTGGTGGTGGTCGCCGTGGTGCATGTTGACGTGCTGGAAGGTCTTGCCGCCGTCGATGCTGTGCAGCATGGTCACCTGGGCGCACCACAGGTCGTCGGCATTGTTGGGCGCGACGGTGACCACCGTGTAATAGAAGGCGCGCTGCCGCAGCTCGTGGCTGGCGCTCACCCGCGTCCAGCTGTCGCCGCCGTCGTCGGAGCGGAACAGGCCTCCCTCCTCGGCCTCGATCAGCGCGTAGACGCGGCGCCCGTCGGAGGGCGCCACCGCCACCCCTACCTTTCCCCAGATGCCCTCGGGCAGCCCCTTGCCGGTGAGCTGCTTCCAGGTGTCGCCGCCGTCGCGCGACAGGTAGAGGCCGCTGCCGGGGCCGCCGCTCGCGAGCGTCCAGGGATAGCGCCGCACCTGCCACAGGCCGGCGAAGACGATGTTCGGGTCGCCGGGGTCGATCGCCACGTCGGAGGCGCCGGTCGCGGCGTCCTTTTTGAGCACCAGCTGCCAGCTCCTGCCGCCGTCGCGCGTGCGGTAGACGCCGCGCTCGGGGTTGGGGCCGAAGCCGTGGCCGAGCACGGCGGCGAAGGCGGTGTCGGCGCTGCGCGGATCGACCGCCAGCGCGCCGATGTGCCCGACCAGGCGCAGCACGTGGCTCCAGGTCTTGCCGCCGTCGAGCGACCTGTAGATGCCGTCGCCCGCCGCCGCGTTGCCGCGCAGGTTGGCCTCGCCGGTGCCGACGTAGATCACGTTGGGGTCGGAGGGCGCGAGCGCCAGGGAGCCGACCGCCGCCACCGGCTGGCCGTCGAAGATCGGGCTCCAGGTGAGGCCGCCGTCGGCCGATTTGAACACTCCGCCGGACGAGGAGCCGAGGTAGAAGACGTTGGGGTTGCCGGGCACCCCCACCGCCTGGGAGACGCGGCCGCCCCACGCCGGGCCCAGCTGCCGGTACTTGAGGGCGGAGAGCCCCGGCGGATCCTGCAGCGTGCCGATGCCGGCGGGCTCCGGCGGCGGCGCCGCCGCCGGCTGTGGGGCCGGGGCCGGGGAGACCGGGCCCGGCGCTCCCGCTGCCGCCGCCTTGCCCGGCGTCTCCGTCACCACCGCCGCCCCGCCGGAGCCGGCCCCCGTCGGGGTTCCCTCCG
>JASLEW010000559.1 GCA_030150965.1 Thermoanaerobaculia bacterium
CCCGCGGAGCGCCCCACCCTCGCCGACGTGCACGAGCGCCTAGCCGCCCTCGCCGACACCGTCGGGCTCGGCGATGCCGCGCCGACCGCCCAGGCGGCAGCGGCGTTCGACACCGCGCGCGCCGACCTCGACCAGCTGCTCGCCTCGTGGTCGGCGCTCCGCACCGGCGGCATCGCGGCGCTCGACCGCCGATTGCGCGTGGCCGGAAAGGCGGCGCTGACCGTGGACGGCGCGGTTCCGCCCTGAGCGGCCGAAGCACCTTCGACCTTGCGGCAGCCGGAGACGTGGAAGGTCCGCCGCTCAGGAAGCGATGCCGGCCCAGGCAGCTGCGGCAGCCCGGCCGCGGCCAGTCGTCTACCTCCCTTATGGCCACATCAGCCGTCGGGGACGGACGGCGGCTGGATGAAGCGATATCCGTAGGCGAAGGGAGAGTCCTCCAGAGCGATTCGCTCGATGGCCTCCGCCGCTTCGCCGATGGTCATCCGGTCTCTGTGGCGCTGAGGCCAGCACAGCATGCCGGGGGACCGACCATCCTGTTCCCGATGTTGCCGTGGCCGCCACAGCGCCCTCTCGTCGCTCGACAGAACGATGTAGCCGTGCCTGCTGGCGTAGGAGAAGACCAGTTCGTCGTCAGCGCCGGGCCCCAGATCGGGTTTGAGATCGACGACCCGTACCACCACCCACCCGCGTTGCTGCAATGCCTGAACGAGCGACTTTGGGACGTGCTCGTCCACAAGGAGCGGAAAGCGGCCAGCCATGCGGCAGGTCAGCGGCGGGTCCGTGTCCGTTCCATCTCGGCCTGCCGCCCGAGTTGAGCGTCCTCAGCGATCGCGGTATCGATCTCGTCCTGGTGGTCGTAGTAGTAAGCGAGAGCGGCATGCAGCTCGCTGCAGGTCAAAGTGCGGGACGAGAAGTAATTGAGCAGCTCGTCGTCAGGCACACCGATCCGCCGAGCGGCGACGATATCCATGACCCGCACGCGGGTGCCGGCGACGCAAGGACGGCCGCTCATCACTTGCGGCTGCACCGAGATGTGAGGATACGTGAGGCCGGGGAGCGTAGCCATAGCACCACTACCTTACCTCAACCAACCACACCGCATCCTCACCGACGACCGAATCTGCTGCTACCGAAGCTCCGGCGGCCTGGCGGTCTCCTGTGCTCCGGCTTCATCCTGCGGCGGGCCTTTGGCCAGGCCCGCCGGCGCCAGGCGGCCGGCGGCGAGGAGCTCCGCGTAGCGCCGCAGGTTGCTCTCCGACCACTTGCTGCGCGGCTTCCTGGGCGTGAACTTCCTGGCGTAGGTGTCGTCGTCGATGCGGCGCACCAGGCTGTCGATCCAGCCGAAGCAGAGCGCCTCCTCGACCGCCTGGCCGAGATCCACGTTGGGGCGGCCGGTGTGCGCCTTGTAGAACAGCAGCCAGACCTCGGTCTCCGCGTCGTGGTGGGCGGCGAGCCACTGCCGCCAGGCGGCGCGGTCCGCGGCGTGGAAGGTCCGCACCTCAGCTCTTGAGGCCGATCTCGCGCAGGCGCTCGTCGAGCAGCGCCGCGGCGGTGGCCGGCGGGAAGCGGGCCGGCCGCTCCGGCGAGACGAAGCGCGGCAGCACCGAGAGGTCGCAGTCGGGGTAGGGATGGACGAAGAACGGCAGCGAGAAGCGCTCGCGCCCGGCCGTCTCGCCCGCCCGCGGCGGCGGCACGACGACGCGGTGGGTCGCCGCGGGGACCACGCCGTTGGTCACCCGGCAGAGCATGTCGCCGGCATCGACCACGATCTGCCCGGGCGCCGCCGCCACCGGCAGCCAGGTGCCGTCGCGGCGGCGGAGCTCCAGCCCCTCGTCGGTGGCGGCGCAGAGCAGGGTGATGAGGTTGATGTCCTCGTGCGGTGCGGCGCGCAACGCCGGCATGGACGCTCCGGCGGGGTCCCGGCCGGGGGGAGCGGCGGCCGGGAGGCTCGGCGAGGCCGGGTGAGCTGCCTGCGCCGTCTGGACGGGCGGAGCCGGCGGGGCCGGCGGCGGCAAGGGTGACGGCGCCGGGAGCGGCGGGTAATGCAGGATGCGCAGCACGCTGTTGCCGCCGCGCGTCATCGCCGCGAAGGTCTCCTCGGGCAGCTCGAAGTGCTCGGCCAGCGCCATCAGCAGCAGCTCGGCCACCCGCTCCAGCTCGTGGAAGAGGGCGAGCGTCGGCTGGCGCAGCTCGGGGATCTCGCGCGGCCAGACGTTCGGCGGATAGGCGGCGTGCAGCGGATGACCGGCCGGCAGCTCCTGGCCGACGTGCCAGAACTCCTTGAGGTCCGGCGCCGGATGGTCCCGGGCATGCTCGACGCCGAACGGCGTGAAGCCGCGGCTGCCGCCCTCGCTGCCGGCGTAGCGCCGCTTGGCCGCGTCGTCGAGCGCGAAGAAGCGCCGCCACAGGGCGTAGGTGTCGGCGATCAGCTGCCGGTCCACGCCGTGCCCCTCGACGACCACGAAACCGAGGTCGGTGAGCGCGCGGCCCAGCGTGGCGATGCCGCAGGAGCGCAGCGAGGTGTCGCAGGAGGTGTAGTCCGACAGATCGAAGGTCGGAACGGTCGGAGCGGTCGAGGCGGTCGTGGACGAGCCCATGCGCGGTCCCCTTCCCGGCCGTGGCCGCCTTCAGCGGCGCGGTCAGGCGAACGCCGGCGATGCTATCAGCTACCCCGCCGCCGCTGCCGGGGATCGTCCCGCCGCCGTGGCGCGGACAGCGTTCAACCTCGCCCCCTTCGCCGCTTCGAGGCGGCGCCGCGCGCTTCCGCGGCCCCCGAGGTGCCGAGCGCCTCTGCTGCCGAACGCCGCCGGCGATGTAAGCTCCGCCTACCGCCGGCCGGCCCACCCTGCGCCAGGCGCGCGCGGCGAGGACCTCCCGTGTCCAAGCTGTCCGAGCCCACCGCACCTCCTGCCGGCAACGAGGCGCTCCCGAGAGGCGGCGCCGCTGCCTCGGTGCCCGCGGAAACTGGCGCCGCTGTCACGGCGCAGGGGGAGGGCGGCAGCGCCGCCAAAGCCCTCGGCGACGAGGCTGCCGCGTCCCCCCGGCGCCGGCCGGGCACCCTCCACAGCCTGTCGCAGGCGATGCGCTCGTGGCGCACGGCGTCGGTGGTGCTGCTGTCGTTCTCTTCCGGGCTGCCCCTGGGGCTGGTGTGGATCGCGATCCCCGACTGGATGCGCAAGATCGGCATCGACATCCGCATCGTCGGGCTGATCACCCTGGCGCAGGCGCCGTGGACCTTCAAGTTCCTCTGGTCGCCGCTGATGGACCGCTACACGCCGCCGCTGCTCGCGGCGCTGGGCCGCCGCCGCGGCTGGGCGGCGGTCGCCCAGGTCGCCCTCTGCGCCCTGACCCTGGCGTTGGTCGGCGCCGGCAATCACCCCGACACGCCGTGGGTGGTCGCCGCCCTGGCGCTCGCCATCGCCTTCGCCTCGGCGAGCCAGGACATCGCCATCGACGCCTACGCCGTGGACGTGCTGCGCCCCGACGAGCAGGCGGTGGCGGTGGGGGCGCGCACCGCCGTGTACCGCATGGCGATGATGGCCGCCGGCGGGCTGGCGATCACCGCCGCCGGCGCGCTCTCCTGGCCGGTGGTCAACGCGATCCTGGCGCTGCTCTACCTGCCGATGCTGGTGGTGACCTGGAGGGCGCCCGAGCCCGAGCGGGTGCCGCCGGCGCCGCGCACGCTGCGCGACGCGGTCTGGCTGCCCTTCGTCAGCTTCCTGTCCCGGCCCCGGGCGCTCGCCATCCTGGGCTTCGTGATCCTCTACCGCCTCTCCGACAACCTGGCGCAATCGCTCCAGCGGCCGTTCCTGGTCGAGATGGGATACAGCGACTTCGACCGCGGCTTCGCGCTCTCGACCATCGGCCTCGTCTGCACGCTCCTCGGCACCTTCCTGGGCGGCGCCGCCACCACCCCGCTGGGCCTCGGCCGCGCGCTGTGGGTCTTCGGCGTGCTGCAGGCGTTCGCCAACCTGGGCTACGTGGTGCTGTCGCTGGCCGGCGGCGTCAACCGTCCGCTGTTCTACGGCGCCATCGGCTTCGAGACGCTGGCGGCCGGCCTCGGCATGGGGGCGCTGGCGGTGCTCCTCCTGCGCATGACGCAGAAGCGCTTCTCCGCCGTCCAGTACGCGCTCTTCTCCAGCCTCTTCGGCCTCGCCCGCATCGTCGCCGGCCCGATCTGCGGCTTCGCCGTGGACGCGGTCGGCTGGACGGCCTTCTTCTGGTTCGCCATCGCCGCCGGGCTGCCCGGGCTGCTGCTGCTCCTCCGCTTCGCGCCGTGGAGCGCCCGCGAGCCCTTCCTGGAGGATGAGCCGGCGGAACCCGAGACGGCCGCGCCGCCGGCCGGCGCGCCCCTTCGCCCGTCGCAGCTCGCCGCGCGGGCGGCGGCCGGCGCCCTGGGCGGCGGCGCGCTCGCCGCCCTGATCGCCGCTCTCCTCGCCGCGCTCAAGGCCACGCGCGCCTCCGCCGGCCACCCCGCCCACGCCTTCGACCTCGTGGCGCCGCTGCGCGCCCTGGCCGCCCCCGCCCGCATCGCCGACTGGCTCACCCTGGGCGGCATCGCCGCCTGCGCCGTGGTCTGCGGCCTCTTCGCCGCCGCGGTGACCGCCGCCCGCCACGGCGCCGGACGCGGGGCGGCCCTGCCGGCCTGAGCGGCCGAAGACACCCGAAGGGGCGTAGGGAAGAGACACAGGCACGACGCGCGGTGCCCCCGGCAGCGTGCTGCAACCTGTGCCGCGCGGTTGCCATCTGATCGATGCACGAGCCCCGGCGGTCACCCCGCTCCAATAGTCAGGCAGCGCGGGCCGATGTCGGTAGTAGCGGTCTAGCAAGTCTATATATTGCTATACGTCATTCCCTTGACAATCTCGCCACCAACTCCTACGCTTTTCGAATTCGCGCCCCTTCTTTGGCGCCAACATAATGATAACATTTGCTACTTCGCTGTCAATGGAGACACCCCCTATGGAAGCAGAGGAGAAAAAACCTAGCCTTGACACCTTTGGCCACTGGCTGACCTCGAACAAGGTGCTCGGCAGAAAGTTGCTAAGCGTGGCCGGTGTCGCTGGCCTCCTGGTCTCCTTGCATGGATTAAAAATGCTACCCCCGCTGATGGAGACCGGTGACCTACCTTCACTCATTGACAAATGGAACGACCAGTTGATGCACAATGCCAATATGAACAGCGCCTTTCTTCATCTCCTGCAAGCACTTGTTTGCCTGGTTCTCGTGATTTTAACTCGCGAGCCGAGTGAGGATGAAGTCAAGAAACTCTACCAGGGCGCCACGCAGTCAAGCCAATCACAACCCTCTCCTCAGGGTACAATTATCAGTCGATTCAAAGAACGGGTCTTTCCAAATCTCGAGTCTGTCCCATTGGCAGGCGCGTATAGAGCGTACATTCGGATTCATGTGTTGCTGTCCGTCGTCTTTGGCGCCTGGTTTCTCTACTACGCCACAGTCGGCCTTGGGCAACTTATTCTCAGAGGCGCAGCCGCTTCTGACGAACACTATTTCTTCTCCACCGCGTTCGACGTATGGAACTCTGTCGCGCTGTTCTGGCTCTACATAGAGCTCTCGAATATCACGGTCCGACCCGAGCAGAGCGGAAGCGAAGGAGATGAAGCTCATCGCTCATTTCTCAATGCACGCGCCCACCGCTGGCTCGCAGTCTTAATCGGCATCGGCACAACCCTTGCCGCATTTATGCTATCGTTTCCAGGCGGCGCCTTAGCGAGTATCGGATTCTGGCGAATGACGCTCTCTTTTGTCTGCTCAAGCTTCGCCGGAGTCTCCTTCGCCCTTGTTGTCGGTTGCATGTCAAGGCGCCTCCTCAGTCCAGGTCCGATCTTTCTCGCTACCCTGTATTTCTACTCCATGTTACAGCTGACTGGTGTTTCATTTGCCGACCAGAATCACCCGTGGATGGAAGTCGCCGCCACCTCACTGGCTCTGCCGCTTAAAGTCCTCTTCTGGCTTGTCTTCATGTGGTCTTTCCAGTCCGGAAGGATGGAACAGTATGTCCGAGAGACAAGAATGGCCATGGGAGCTGCCGCACCAATTAGCGATGCCCCAGCTGCATCAAGCGTCACTTCTTAGGATCTCGCCAGCCGGCCGGTCAGGGTTGCAAAAACGGAGCTGTTGCTTGGGTTAGCCATTTCTTGATGTTTTCCGCCGGGCTGCGGTGACACCGCCGTAGAAGATCCGGTCGTGGAGCCCACCGGGCTAGGGCGGCACCGACAATCCGCTCTACCAGGAGGTCTTCGCAGCCAGGAGCCTCCTTTCCTTCCTTTTGGCAGAGGGGGCTTGACAACGTTTCTTGAGCCATTCCCGCGCTGATCTCAGGTCTCTCCTGAAAGGGCACCAGAAGGCGACCGGCAGCCTGCGGGAGCCGCGATCTCGCGGCGGGTGCCCTGGGGTCCCTCAATGCCCGCCGATCGCCCCGCCTGGGCTCGCCAAGAGGGCGGAAAATCGTGGGTTTACAATCAGTTGGGGAGGAGAGAATATGGCGATCCGCGAGCGCTACCAAGGGAGTGAGGATGGCCGGACGCCCGACGCGCTGAGCGCGTTGGGCGAGAGGATCGCGCTTCTTGCGGCGCAGATCTCGGCCGCCACCTACGAGCTGCTGGTCATGCTGCGCGATTTCGACCAGGGCGGCGGCTGGAGCTCAGGTTTCCGCTCCTGCGCCCACTGGCTCGTCTGGCGCGTGGGCCTCGACCTGGGGGCGGCGCGCGAGAAAGTGCGCGTGGCGCGCGCTCTCGGCGAGCTCCCGCTGCTTGCCGAGTCGATGCGCCGCGGCGAGATCTCGTACTCGAAGGTGCGCGCGCTCACTCGGATCGCAACACCGGCCAATGAGCAGGAGCTGCTCAACTTTGCCCGGGCCGGCACGGCGGCCCACGTCGAGACGCTGGTGCGCGGCATGCGGCGCGTGGACCGTCTTGCGCAAGGACAGCAGGCACAGCGCCAACATGCTTCCCGGTACCTTCACAGCTACAGCGACGAAGATGGCATGATCGTGATCAAAGCGCGCCTCGCACCCGAGGCCGCGGCTGCCCTGCTGTGTGCCATCGATGCAGGCGTCGGGAAGCTCTATGGCCACCGCGGCGGCCCGCCGGTTGGTGTCTGCCAGGACCGGGAGGCGGAGCATGGTGCCCCAGTGCCACCTGGCCCTGCTGCCATGGCAGATGAGGTCTCCTTCGAGCAGCGGCGCGCCGACGCCCTGGTCCTGGTGGCGGAGAGCGCCCTGGCTGGCGGCCTTGACCCCGGTACCCGAGGAGACCGCTACCAGGTGGTGGTGCACGTCGATGCCGGGGCGCTGGTGACAGGGGGCGAAGGCGGCTCCTCGTGCCTCGCCGACGGCTCGCACGTTTCCGCGGAAACCACCAGGCGTCTCGCCTGCGACGCGGCGCGGGTGATCCTCTGGCACGCTGCCGATGGCCGGACCGTGGCCGCCGGACGTCGAACTCGGGCGATCTCGCCGGGGCTGCGGCGGGCTCTGGAGCACCGCGACAACGGCTGCCGCTTTCCGGGCTGCGGCGCCAGACTGTGCGATGCCCACCACGTGAAGCCTTGGGCCGACGGCGGCACAACCGACCTCACCAACACCGTGCTTCTGTGCCGGTTCCATCACCGAGCCCTGCATGAGGAAGGGTTTTCGATGGAGTTGGCTCCGAGCGGTGAAGCGCGTTTCTATCGGCCAGACGGCCGGCCGCTGCCGCCGGCACCACCGGCGCCAGCTGAGGCGGCGGCCGCGGGAGCGCCGGTCGAGGCGCTTACCGAGCGGCTTGCGAGCCAGGACGTGGAGGTCGATGGCAGCGAGACTTTGCCCAACTGGTGGGGAGGCAGCATCGATTTCAGCTGGCAGATCGAGTGGCTACGAGGCATCGACGCCGGCGTGGCGAGCGCGGCCGAACCGATCGTACCTGTCACCTGAGTCCTGGGAGTCGCGCGAGAGCCGCGACACGCTCGGGCCACCAACGGGTGCCGGTGCCGGCCGGCTGCGGCCGGGACCGACCGCCCACAGCGGCGGCGGGTGCCGCCGCTGTGGACCGGGACTCGTGGCAAGAAGAGGGACGCCAGGGCTACTTGCCGGCCAGGCAGCGTGCGCCGCCCTTCACCGGAAAGCCCGCTCCGACCAGGATCTGGGTACCGCAATTCGCGGTGTTGCAGTCGCCGCCGGGGGTGACGTAGCTGGAGTTGCAGAGGGGGCAGACACACTTCGCCTCGGTGCCGCCGGGTTGCAGCTGGCAGGGGGCGTTCCAGCACTGCGCCCACTGGGAGCCGCTGGGACAGGCCAGCATGCCGTTGGACTTGAAATCCTGCAGCGAGAAGAAGGAATAGACCTCCTTCGGATTCTTGGGCTCGCAGCCGCCGTTGGTCTGGCTGGGATCGGCGAAGGAGGGGCCGTCCAACACGGGACAGGTGCACTCCGCCGTCTTGCCGCCGGGCAGGGCCTTGCAGACGGCCTTGTCGCAGAGGGCGAAATGGCCGAAGCAGACGGTGAGGCCCTTCGGATCGAGCTTGCACGAGGGGTAGGCAGCGGCCGTGCCGCTGCCCAGGATGACGCAGACGGCCAGCACCATGCCGGCGGCGACGGCAAGGGCCAGGGTCGAACGGTGACTGCATGCGGCGCTTCTGTGACGCATGGTTCCCTCCTCCAGGATGCGCGTCCCCACGAGCGGAGCGCGCGGCGCTGCCGGCGCGCCAGCCTCTCCCCGCGCCGGCAGGTGCAGCACAGACATGACCCGCTGAACGCGAATCTTAGAGCATGCCAGCGAGCGAGGCCATCGGGACACCGATGGGGTGATGTCCGGCCGGAGCGACGTGCTCGCGATATCTGCGGGGAAGGCTGACGCTGCCGCCGGCCCTGACGGTGACGCTCCCCGCGTCGTCCGGGAGATCGAGGGCGCCACGACCGCGCTGGCGGGCGCTTTCGGCGCCGCGTGCTATGGTGCTCGGGAGCGGCGAAAGGAGCGGCATTCATGGAGATCGCCACCGAACGCTTCCCGGCCCCCACGCCGTTGCCTCCCGGGCCGCATGGCATCCCCCGGCACGGGGAGGAGACCGGGGCGTTCCCACCGACGCCGCGCGGCGAGACGGACCGGGCGGTGGCCGAGCTGGCTGGCCGCAAGGCGGCCTGGGCGGCGCTGCCGGTGGCGGAGCGGCGGGCGCTCCTCGCCCGGCTGCGGCGCGATTTCCTTGCCGTCGCAGACCGCTGGGCGGCGGCCTGCGCGGCGGCCGCGGGGCTGCCGGACAGCGGCGAGACGGCGATCACCGGGCCCTACTTCGTGCTGCGCAACCTGCGCCTGCTGGACCGGTCGCTGGCGGACATCGAGAGGTATGGCGCGCCGCGCATCCCGGGGCCGGTGCGGCGGCTGCCCAACGGCCAGGTGGCGGCGCGGGTCTTCCCGGTGGACGTCTATGACCGCATCTTCTACGCCGGCGTCACCGCCGAGGTGTGGATGGAGCCGGGGGTGACCGTCGAGGGGCTTGCGGCCACGCAGGCGCTGGCCTACCGGCCGGAGCACCGCGACGGCGGCGGCGTGGCGCTGGTGCTGGGGGCCGGCAACGTCTCCTCGATCGGCCCCATGGACGCCCTCTACAAGCTGTTCGTCGAGAACCGGGTGGTGCTCTACAAGGCGCATCCGGTCAACGCCTACCTGGGGCCGCTGCTCGCCGAGGGCTTCCGCGCCCTGGCCGAGGGCGGCTTCTTCCGCCTGGTCTACGGCGGGGCCGAGCAGGGCGCCTACCTCTGCGCCCACCCGGGGGTGGACGAGATCCACATCACCGGCTCGGACAAGACCTACGAGGCGATCGTCTTCGGCAGCGACGACGAGGGGCGCGCGCGCCTGGCGCGCAACGCGCCGCTGCTCGACAAGCCGGTGGCGGCGGAGCTCGGCAACGTCAGCCCGGTCATCGTGGTGCCGTCGCCGCGGCCGTGGAAGGAGAGCGACCTCGCCTACCAGGCCGAGAACCTGGCCACCACGCTCACCAACAACGCCGGGTTCAACTGCAACGCCTCGCGCGTCGTCATCCAGCACGCCGGTTCCCCCGACCGCGGCCGGCTGCTCGCCGCGCTGCGCGCCCAGCTCGCCCGCCTGCCGCCGCGCCGCGCCTACTACCCCGGCGCCGCCGACCGCTGCCACGCCTTCGTCGCGGCCCATCCGGGGGCGGAGCGCTTCGGCGAGGAGGGCGGCGGCCGGCTGCCCTGGACGCTCATCACCGGCCTCGATCCCGCCGCGCGCCGCGACATCTGCTACACCACCGAGGCGTTCTGCGGCCTGTGCGCCGAGACCGCGCTGCCGGCCGGCAGCGCG
>JASLEW010000578.1 GCA_030150965.1 Thermoanaerobaculia bacterium
GACGAGCACCTCGCCCACGACATCCGCCTGGTAATGCGCCGCGGCTCCGTTGCCCACCCGCACCGGCGCGGAGCCCTCGTACCCGGGCAGCTCCGGCAGCACGCGCTCCGGCAGGTCGCGCTCGCCGGCCGCGGGTGGCCCTCCCGCCGGCGGCGGACCGCGGCGGACCGGCGCGCACGGCCGCGAACGGCTGCGCGCCGGCGACCGGCGGTTCCTGTCGCTCGCCTCGGTGACCGCCGAGCCGGGCGTCTTCCTGCCGCTGGGCGACGCCGCCGCCCACCGGCTCGACCGCTCGCGCCGCTTCTGGGAGGAGTGGATCGCCGCCTGCACCTACTCCGGGCCCGCCCCCGACGCCGTGCGCCGCAGCCTCCTTACGCTCAAGCTCCTCACCTACTCGCCCTCCGGCGCGGTGATCGCCGCGCCCACCACCTCGCTGCCCGAGGAGATCGGCGGCGTGCGCAACTGGGACTACCGCTACTGCTGGCTGCGCGACGCCTCGTGGACCCTCTCCAGCTTCTTCGACCTCGGCTACCGCGAGGAGGGGCAGGCGTTCTTCTCCTGGCTGCTCTACGCCACCCGCATGCGCACCGCGGCCCCGGACGGCCACCTGTGGACGCCGCGGCTGCGCATCCTCAACGTCCTCTATGACGTGCACGGCGAGGTGCGGCTGCGCGAGCGGGAGATCCCCTGGCTCAACGGCTACGCCGGCTCGCGGCCGGTGCGGGTCGGCAACGGCGCCAGCCGCCAGCTCCAGCTCGACATCTTCGGCGAGGTGGTGCTCGCCGCCTGGGAATACGTGGCGCGCGGCGGCACCCTCGACCGCTCCGAGGGCCGCCTGCTGCGGCAGCTCGGCGAGACCGTCCGCCGCCTCTGGCGCGAGCCCGACGAGGGCATCTGGGAGAAGCGCTCCGGCCGCTTCCACCACACCTACTCCAAGGCCATGTGCTGGGTCGCCCTCGACCGCCTGCTGGTGCTTGCCGAGCGCGGTGCGCTCAGCCTTCCCGCGGCGGTGGCCGCCCGGTTCCGCCGCGAGCGCGACGCCGTGCGCCAGGCCGTCGAGACCGAGGGGTGGAGCGAGCGGCTCGGCAGCTACGTCGACGTCCTCGGCGGCGGCGAGGTGGATGCCAGCCTGCTGCTCCTCGGCCTGCGCGGCTACGACGATCCGGTGCGCTCGCCGCGCCTGCGATCGACCCTCGCCGCGGTGCGCGCCCGGCTGGCGCGGGACGGCTTGGTGTACCGCTATCCGCCGGGCAGCGACGGCCTGCCCGGCGGCGAGGCCGCCTTCGGCATCTGCAGCTTCTGGCTGGCCGAGCTCCTGGCCTGCGCCGGCCGCGTCGAGGAGGCGCAGCAGCAGTTCGACCGCCTCCTGGGCTGCGCCAACGACCTCGGGCTCTTCGGCGAGGAGATCGAGCCGGGCACCGGCGCGGCGCTGGGGAACTTCCCGCAGGCCTTCACCCACGTCGGCCTGATCTCGGCGGCGCTCGCCATCGGCAGCGCCTGCGGCGCCGAGCAGACGCCCGCGCAGCCTGCCGCCGCCGGCGGCCGGCGCGGCAAGGGGGTGCGCCTGTGAACTTCGGCAGCATCCACCTGGGCGCGCTCTTCGCCACCATGGTGCTCACCACCTGCCTGGCCGCCAGCCAGTGGCTCGGGCTGTCGCGCCTCTCCCTGCCCCTGGTGCTCGGCGCCGCGCTGACCCCCGACCGGCGGCGGGCCAACCTCTACGGCTTCATCCTGCACCTCTTGAACAGCTGGGTGTTCGCGCTGGTCTATGGGCTGGCGTTCGAGAGCCTGGGCCGCGCCACCTGGTGGCTGGGCGCGCTCTTCGGCTTGGTCCAGGGACTCTTCATCCTCGCCGTGGTGATGCCGCTGCTCCCCTACATGCACCCGCGCATGGCGAGCGAGGACTACGGCCCCAACCCCACGCGCCAGCTGGAGCCCCCCGGCTTCCTGGCCCTCAACTACGGCCGCAACACCCCGGCCGCGACGCTCCTCGCCCACCTGCTCTACGGCGGCATCCTCGGCGCCTTCTACGTGCTCACGCCGCGGTAGCCCCCGGCCGGCGCGTGCCCGCAGGAGCTCCCGGAGCGCCTGGAGACCCAGCCGGGACATCCAGGAAGCCCGGGGGACCGGCGGGCCGCGGCGCCGCCGCGCAGTACCCCTCCGGAAAGATGGTGGCATTCGACCGCCGGCCCCTCCGCCCCAGCGAGGTTGCGACCTGCCGGGACTGTCGCGACAGGCGGCAGCCGCGACCGCTCCCTGCGGCGTGGTCCCCGCTACGCCTCGGTCGCGCGCCTGGCTGGGACGCCGGCGCGACGGCCTCGGTGCGTCACCGGATCTCCGGATGGGGGTGCTCAGCGCAGGGCGTGGAGCAGCACCCAGGCGGCGACGCCGAGCGGCACGGCGAGCAGCAGCACCATGAGCAGCCAGGCCGCCGGCCGGGCGAAGTTCAGCGTGTAGCCGATGCCGTAGCGCTTCGGCACCATGAGCGACGGGTCCTCGGGGTTGACATAGAAGACGCCCGCCCGCCAGTGGCGCTCGTCGAGCAGGCCGAAGCCGCCGCCGCCGGCCGCGGCTCCGGCAGACCCCGCGCCATGCCCCGCTGCCGCCGGCCCGGCGCCGGCGAACGGCGGCGGGCGGCGGGGACGCAGGCGCGCCAGGTAGAGCAGCGTCCAGACCACGTAGACAACCGGCATGATGACGATCAGCAGGAAGCTCGGCGGCGGGCTGCCGGCGCCGCCGGCGCCGCCGGCGGTGAGCAGCGGCAGCATCGCCGCCCAGGAGAAGGTCAGGGCGAGCATGTACTCGCCGGCCAGGAGCACCCGCAGGATGCCGCGGCGGTAGCGCAGCTCGGTGTAGCGGACCGGCGCCCCCGGATGGATGGGGCGCATGGCATGGCGCTGGAGCAGGCCGAGCAGCGCCATGACGGCGATCAGGGCGGCGCCGATCGCCACCGGCGCATAGACCGACTCGGGCGTCCGCGTGCCCCAGCCGTTGGCCCGGCCATCCGCGCCCCAATGCGTGGGGAAGTGCTCCGGGATGCTGGCCCAGCGCGAGTTGAGGTACGCCGCCGCCGCCCCGAGCAGCGCGAACGGCCCGAGCTGACCGAGCCAGCCTCCCGGCGGGCCGGCGGCCGGCGGCTCGTCATGGCCCTGGAGCGGGTGGCCCAAACCGGGCGGGTGGCCGTTCACGACCGCCGCCGCTCCTGCTCGATCCACCAGTCGATGTGGCGGGCCAGGATGCGCGGCGGCAGCGAGCCGCTGCCGAGGACGGCATCGTGGAAGCGGCGGACGTCGAAGCGCGCGCCGAGCGCCTCCCGGGCGTGACGGCGCAGGTCCTCGATCTCGGTGGCGCCGAGCTTGTAGGCCAGGGCCTGGGCGGGCAGAGCGATGGCGTAGCGCAGGATCTCGGAGTCGATCTGCGCGTCGGATTCGAGCAGCCGGTCGCGCATGAACTCGGTCGCCTGCTGGCGCGACCAGCCGAGCGCGTTGAGGCCGGTATCGACCACCAGGCGGTTGGAGAGGAAGAGGTCCATCGCCAGCCGGCCGTAGAGGGCATAGGGATCGTCGTACAGCCCCATCTCCTCGCCGAGGTGCGAGGCGTACTCGCCCCAGCCCTCCACGAAGGAGGTGTGGGTGAGGTAGCGCCGGAACGGCGGCAGCTCCTGGTTCTCCGCCTGCAGCGCCAGCTGGAAGTGATGCCCCGGCACCAGCTCGTGATAGATCAGGGCGGCGGCCCCCACCAGCGGGCGCTGGTCGAGGTCCGAGGCGTTGTAGAGGTAGCTCCCGCGCGGGCTTCCCGGCTCCGGCGGCTGGTAGTAGCCGAAGGTCATGCCGCCCAGGGCGACCGGCAGCCGCTCGACCCCGTAGGGCGCCTTCGGCTGGCGCAGGAACCAGCCGGAGACCCTGGGCTCGATCCGGCGCACCGCCGCCATCAGCCGCTCCCCCACCTCGTCGGGCGTGCGCGCCAGGAAGCGCGGATCGGTGCGCAGGCGCTGGTTGAACTCGCGCTGCGTGCCGGCCGCGCCGAGCTGACGGCGCACCTCCGCCATGCGCGCGACCAGGCGCGCGACCTCGGCCTGGCCGCGGCGGTGGATCTCCTCGGGCGCCAGGTCGAAGCCGGTCTGGAGCCGGATCAGCGTGCGGTAGGCATCGGCGCCGCCGGGATACTGGCCGAGGCCGATGGCCTCGGGGGCGCGCTGGCGGTAGACCCCGGTCAGCTCGCCGGCCAGGCGCTCCAGCGCCGGGTTGACCTCCGTGGCGACGGCGCGCCGCACGTCCTCCTGTAAGCCGGCCGCCTGCCGCGGATCGACGCTTCCCAGCCGGCCGGCCGCCACCTCGAACAGGCTCTCCCGCGGCGGGCGCGCGTACGCCCGCACCATCGCCGCCGCCACGTCGATCTCGGGCCGCGGCAGCAGGACGCCGCGGCCGCTCAGCGCCTCCAGGTGGGCGCGCAGCTGCTCCACCATGGCGGCGTAGGCGCGCACCAGCCGCAGGTAGCGCACGAGGTCGGCGCCGTTCGCGAAGGCGAACCCGGTGAAGGCGGGATGGACCGCGCGGAACGGCGCGTCGTAGGGCGTGACCTCGAAGAGGTACTCCTGCGCCGCCGCCAGCTTCCCCACCCCGTCGGCCTCGTCGCGCAGCAGCGCCAGGGTCAGCCAGTCCTGGTGCCCCAGCCCCGTCTCGTCCACCCGCGCCAGGCGCTCGCCGAAGGCGCGCGCCCAGGCCGCCTCGCGCGCCACGCCGGGCTCCGACAGATCGGGCAGACGGTCGATCGGGAGCCCCAGCCGCAGGCGGGTGCCGAGGTCCTCGGCGCGCTGATGCTCCCAGTACTCGGCGGCCAGGGCGGCCACCGCGGCGGAACCCGAGGCCGCGCCGGCGGGAGAGGCGCCGGCGCCCCCGGCACCCCCGGCACCCTCGGCGGCGCCGGCGACTAGGGGCGCC
>JASLEW010000580.1 GCA_030150965.1 Thermoanaerobaculia bacterium
CAGCCAGCATCGCGCACCTCCCGCGGCCGACCGCAGGGCCGGCCGGCCGCGCCAGAGCTACTGGTTGGAGGGCGGCGGCGGCGGGGCCGGGGCCGGTGGCGGGGCTGCCGCCGGGGGCGGCGGGGCTGGGAGCGACTGGAGGAGGTCGGCCAGGCGGTAGCCGGCGAGGGCGAGCCTCTCGCGGGCGACCGCCTCTGCCTGCTGGCTGTAGCCGGCGGGCAGCGGCGGCGCGCTGTCGCGGCTGGCGCTGCCGGGCAGGCGGACGAGGCGGATGGCCCCGGTGGTCCCCTGGGGCGCCTGCTCGAACTGGTAGGCGTGGCGGATGGCCTCGCCCAGACTCTCGTGGCTCCAGGTCAGGGGGGCCGCGGGGGCGGCCAGCCGCGCGAGGCTCGCCCGCGGGTGCTCGGTGGTGAGCAGGATCGCGTCCTTCAGGGCATCCCGGGGCGGCGGGGGCAGGGTGCTGCCGAGCTGCTGGTCCCAGAAGGCGTGGAGGTCGATGACCTGGTCCTTCGGCCGGACGAAGAAGAGGTTGCCGCCGCGGTCGCCCTCCGGGGCCGGGTAGGTGGTGCCGTTGACCAGGGTGGCACAGTGGAGGGGCTGGTGGATGTCCCCCACCAGGTGAAGGATCCAGCTCAGGTGGGCCGCCTGCGCCTCGGCGGTGGCGGCGGGGTCGGCGAGGATGCGCTCGGCCTCGTTGAGGCCGTGCAGAATGTCGTCGCCCGGCGCCGGCTCGATGCCCGGGGCGCTCAGGTCGGCCTGCTGCACGGCGTAGTCGACGAAATGCCAGTTGGGGTGGTTGTAGGGGTTCCCGTGCTGCGGGCGGATCTCGTCCGGCCAGGTGCTCGCCCTGACGAAGAGGTAGAGGCCGAGGTCGAGGTCCGGCGGGAAGCTCGCCTTGACGCGCTCGTAGTCGCTCTGCCACTTCGGGAAGTCGGGATGGTGGCGCAGCAGCTCGATGAAGCGCGCCCGGGTCGCGGGGCTCAGCTGGCGGTAGCCGATCGCCGCCACCGCCGCGTGGCCGGGGCCGCTCCACGCCGCCGCCGGCGCAACGGCCGCCGCCGCCAGCGCGGCGGCCAGGACGAGGCCGGCGGCGCGTCGGACGAGAGTCGGCATCCTGGCTCGGCTCATTCCGGCTCGGCTCCCATTCCCTTCAGCGGGTCGTTCGGATTCCGCACCCTGCGCCTGCATTCCTGCACCGGGTCCTGGTCTCTCATCCTCGGGTTTCCGTTCGCCGGCAGCGGACCGGTCCCGCTGCCGCGCTCACCGCGCGCGCCGACGGCCAGACGGTCCTCGACCTGGGCTGCGCCCGGGGATCGCTCAGCCTCTACCTCGCCGAGCGCTTCCCCGGCTGCCGCATCCTCGCGGTCTCCAGCTCGCCTTCCTGGCCGCGAGGAGCTGTTCGGCGCCGCGTGGGCGAGGAGTGGCACATCTCGCACCACCTGTTCTCAGGCGGCGGCTGACGCGCCACTTCCCTCCCCTGGCTGCACCCGGCGTCTCCGGCGCCCGGGGGTGCGGGCGGGCGCTCAGCGCTTCTGCAGGCTGGCGAGGCTTTCGAGCACCTCGTCGCTGTGGACGTCGGGCTTCACCTTGGTGAACACCTTGGCGATCTTGCCGGACGGATCGACGATGAAGGTGTTCCGGGCCGCCAGCTTGTTGCCCTTGTACTCCATGCCCGAGCCGTACGCGGCCACCACCTTGCCATCGGGATCGGCGAGGAGCTTGAAGTTGAGCCCCTCCTTGGCACAGAAGTCCTTGTGCGACTGGGCGGTGTCGACGCTCACGCCGAGGATGACGGCGTGGATCTTCTCGTACTTCGCCAGGTCGCGCTGGAAGTTGTGCGCCTCGAGGGTGCAGCCGCTGGTGAAATCCTTGGGATAGAAGTAGAGCACCACCCACTGGCCGCGGTAGTCCTTGAGGCTCGTCGGGGTGCCCTCGTTGCTGGTGAGGGAGAAGTCGGGGGCCATCGCACCCGCCGCCGGCATCGCCGCGGCGCCCGCGGTCGGCTCGTCGGCGGCGGCGGGCGGCGGGGTCGCGGCCGCCAGCGCCAGCAGCATCAGGGCGGCGGCGGTCAGGGAAGCCGCGGCCAAGCGTCCAAGCAACGTCATATGTGTCTCCTCTCGTGTCCGGTGCAGCGTCACCGCCGGCGAGGCTATCAGATCGGGTGCGCTCACGGGCGCGCCTGCGCCGCTGACCCCCGAACCCCCCTCTTGACTTTGGGGCGGGGCCAGCCTATGATTGGCAACGCCTTGAAGCCAACAGTTGGCTTGCTAGTAGTAGACCTGCCAGAAACAAACCACACAAGTACCGTTCAGTACGATCGTGTCGATCCGGGTGGCAATCCCGGTGTTGGTGTGTTTTGGCGAGAGAAAGAGAGAACGGAATGCGCAACATCGGACGGGTGAAGTGGTTCAACGACGCCAAGGGATTCGGATTCATCACGCCGGAGGACGGGGGCAAGGACTGCTTCGTGCACCATTCGGCCATCCAGAGCGAGGGTTTCCGCACCCTGGCCGAGGGTGAGCGGGTCGAGTTCGACATCGTTCAGGGCGCCAAGGGCGCGGCGGCGTCCAACGTCACCCGCATCGCCTAACGTTTTGAGCCGCTGACGAGCACCCGTTGCTCGTCCTCCACCCGCCGGCGGCCGTCTCGGCCTGCCGGCGGGTGATTATTTCCTCTCCATTTCCTCCGCCCGCAAGCTCCGCGGCGCCCGCAGGCTCCGCGCCCCGCCCGCTGAAGAACGCCGGCCGGCACCAGCCGGGCGAGCCCCCCGCGGACCTGCTCAGATCCCGGCCTCAGCCCATGAACCCCAGGTCCGGGTGGCTGAAGCGGTGCAGGTTGGGGAACACCGTCGGCATGTCCGAGGCGCCCACGCCGAACCATTTCGCCAGCGTCGCCGAGTACTCGTCGACCGAGGTGCTCGGGATCCACCGCCCCTCGCCGGTGTCGTCGGGGCCGTTGATCGCCAGGCTCGGCGCCGTGCCGTAGAGCCGGCCGCCGGCGACCGCGCCGCCGACGATCAGGTGGTGGCTCCCCCACCCGTGATCGCTGCCGTCGCCGTTCGACAGGTAGGTGCGGCCGAAGTCGGAGGCGGTGAAGGCGGTGACGCTGCTGGCGACCTGCAGCTCGACGGTGGCGGCGTAGAAGGCGGAGAGCGCGTCGCTCACCTCGCCGAGCAGCGGCCCCTGGGATTCGAGCTGGCTGCCGTGGGTGTCGAAGCCGTCGGTGGCGACGAAGTAGATCTGCCGCGCCTGGCCGAGCGCCTGGCGGCCCTGGATGAGCTGCGCCACAGTCTGCAGCTGGCCGCCCAGGTCGGTCGCCGGGAACTGGGTGTTGAGCGGCGGCAGGCTGGCGAGGAGGTTCTGCAGCAGCTGGCTGTCGTTGACCGCCCGCTGCAGGATGTCGCGGTAGGCGGACTGGAAAAGGTTGCCGTAGCTCATCTGCAACAGGCTGCGCAGCGCGTTCCAGCGCGGGTCCGTGGGGTCGGCGCTGTAGTCGTCGAGCCCCGGCGGGCTGCCCGGCGACAGCTCCAGCTGGCTGACCACGTTGCCGACCTGGAAGGTGTTGGTGCCGCTGATCGACATCGACATCGAGATCTGCGAGCTGCCGTTGAGCGCCACCAGCAGGTCGGCCACCCGGCCGCCCCAGCCGGTGAGCGGCGGCTGGTCGGGGATGGAGGTCTGCCAGTGCAGCGTCTGGTCGCTGTGCGAGAACAGCTGCGGCGGCAGGGCGGCGGTGCCGTTGTCGTAGTCGGCCAGGGTGACCGGCGCCACCAGCGGCCCGACGTTGGCGAGGATGGCCATCTTCTGCTGGCTGAAAAGGCCCTGCAAACCGGTCATGCTGGGATGGAGCGACCACAGGCGGCCGTCGCCGCCGCCCAGGAGGTTGACCGGCAGCAGCGCGTTGCGCGGCAACGCCAGCGTCTGGCGGGCGGCGGCATAGGCGTTGTAGTCGGCGGGGTCGAACGGCACCAGCATGTTGTTGCTGTCGTTGCCGCCGTAGAGGAAGACGCAGACCAGGGCCTTGTAGTCGCCGCCGCTCTGCGCCGCCGCGGCGACGCGGCGCAGGTCGAAGAGCGTCGAGGCGAACGAGGTGGTGCCGACCGCGGCGCAGACCGCCTGGCGCAGGAAGCGGCGGCGGGTCGAGCCGCGCGGTGGATCGTCGACGGTGCCGGCGCTCATCCTTGGGCTTCCTCCTCTCGCCTACCGCTGCACCGCGTACTCGGGCGACAGCACGATCAGGTAGACGAGGTTCCTGACCCGCGTGGTCGGGTCGTTGGGGTCCGAGAAGTTGGGATCGGCGAGCGCGGTGGCGAGGGTGGACTGCATCGGCGCCGACATGCCGCCCCCCATCATCACCAGGTTCAGCCAGGAGATCAGGTCGGCGTCGGCGAGCCCCACCAGGCTCGAGTAGTCGGGGAAGATGGTGTAGGGATCGAACGCCGCGCCGTAATAGATGATGTCGTGCAGGTAGTCGGCGGCGCCGAGCACGCTGGTCTCGGTGGTGATCTCGAACTCCGGCGATTGCAGGCCGGCCTGGGCGACCGCGCCCGGCAGCACGTAGGTGGGCGAGAAGAAGTTGAACACCGTCGGCGACCGCAGCGGGTTCTGATCGAGGCCGTAGGACGGGTCCTCCAGGTACCAGATGCGCCACTTGCCGTCGGCGGGCGGCGTGGCGTTGACGGCGCGCAGGAGGTTGCCCAGGCGCACGATCGGCTCGCGCAGATGGCCGTAGCCGGGTTGGCCGACGAAGGTGGTGGCTCGCGCCTCGTAATCGAGGAGGATGGCGGCGACGACCGCCTGCATGTTGCCGCGCACGCCGTGGCCGTCGTTGGCGAACGCCTGGGCGCAGCGGTAGACGTAGGCCGGGCTGGGGTTGCCGGTGACCAGCCGCTGGATCAGCTGGCGGCAGACGAACGGGCCGACGTTGGGATGCTGGAAGATCAGGTCGAGCGCCGCGTCCAGGTCCTGCTGCGGCGTCTGGCCGGCCGGCAGGATGGTGCCGCCGAGCAGCAGCTTGGGGCCGGGCGAATGGTGCTCGGGCCAGGCCTCCATCGGCTGGCGCCAGTTGGGATCGACGTTGTAGAAGTTGTCGGGATCGCTGTGATCGCCGCCGGCCCAGGTCCAGCCGGTGAACACCTGGGCGAAGCCCATCACCACCGCCTGGTTGTAGGTGGGGATCGGCAGGCCGGTGGGATCGAGCATCAGCGTGCCGTCCGGGTTGAGCATGTAGAGTCCGATCGAGAACAGCTGATTGATCTCGCGCGCGTAGTTCTCGTTGGGATTGATGCCGTTGGCCGGATCGCCCTGATCGTTGCCCAGCATGTTGAGATAGACGCCCATGGTGGGATCGAGCGTCACGTCGCCGAGCAGCTGGCGGTAGTTGCCGAAGGCGTCGCTCTCCAGGACCTCGAGGTAGCGCGCCATCCCCTCGGGCTCGACCGCCGAATTCTGGTCCGAGATCACCAGGATCTCGGAGAGCGCGAGCGCCACGCGCTGGCGCAGCTGATCGGGGCCGGTGACCGCCTGGCGCCAGAAGGACTCCATCACCTGGTTGCTGGAGATGTCCTCGCCGGCCGCCTCCGCCGCCTCGACGTAGGCGAGGTGCGAGACGAGCGGCTGGCCGAGCTGGCCCGCCAGCCACGGCATGAAGCCGTTGGGGTCGGCGGTGAGCGCGGTCACCTCGGACGGGCTGCGCGGACCGTAGGTGGCCTGCTCGAGGAAGCGCGCGGCGTCGCTCGCCGTGACCGGCGGCGGCGGCAGGGCCGGCGGCGCGGGCGGCGGCATGAAGTTGAGCGTGCCGGTCGAGACGTTGAAGAACCCCTTGATCTCGCCCGACGGGTACATGGCGGTGTGCAGGTTGATATAGCACTGGCCGGCGAAGAGCGCGGCCTGGATCTGCGCCACCGACAGGGTCCCGACCGGCGCCAGCGTCCACAGGCGGCCGCCCATGGCGTCGGGCGTGGCGCTGTCGATGTCGAAGAGGATCACGCCGCCCGGGCCGTGGATGTGCTGCGCCACGATCGGGCCGGTCAGGTTGGAATAGGTGTAATGCAGCACCGCGGTCGATTGATCGGCCGCGAGCACCAGGCTGGCGGTGCCCGAGCCGAGCGAGAGCGACGCGCCCTGCGGCACCATCTGGGCGAGGAAGAGGGTCGTGGTGCCCGCGAGGTTGTACTGGCCGCTGGTGACCGGGCTGTCGGAGAGCCCCGGCGCCACCGCCAGCGCCTGCACCATGGCGGACTTGGGCAGCGTCACCGCGCCGGTGTAGAGCCGGCCGTTGGCGCGGCTCGGCGCCGTGCCGTCGGTGGTGTAATAGATCAGCGATCCCGGCGTCGAGGACACCATCTCCACCTGCTGCTGACCGCTGTAGCTGCCGGGCGGCGGATTGAACGCCGGCGGCGCCGCGGTGGTCAGCTCGGCGTTGGGGTCGGCGAAGTAGCCGAGCACGTCGAGGATGACCTGGAGCGAGCCGCTGGCGAAGCCCGGCGTGAGGGTGATGGCGCCCGCCCTGCCGAGCGGCACGACGGTGTTGTTGGCGCGCACCTGGCCGGCGCGGAAGTTGATCGTCGAGGTGGGGACCGGCGTGCCGCCGGCGGCCGAGAGCGTCAGGAAGCCGGCGATCGGCGGCGTCACCACGGTGACGTTGAGCGCCACCGCGACGGCGCGGCTGGAGATGCCGCACTGGCCGCCGGCATCGACGTCGCGGCTGAGGCTGCCCTGGAGCGCCGGCCCGCCGAGGGGGCCGGCGGCGGTGCGCGTGTCGAGCAGCCGGCAGGGGGTGACGGTGTAGAAGCTCGTGCCGCGCGCGCCCTGGCCGGCCGCGGGCACGGCGCCGAACGCCAGGACCGCAGCGAGCACGGCCATCGCGATGATCGGAGGGGTCGCAGGGGTCGCAGGGATCGCTACGGTGGCGGGCGTCGCGGGTGTCGCGGCCACCCCGGCCGTCGCCCCCGTCAGCGC
>JASLEW010000628.1 GCA_030150965.1 Thermoanaerobaculia bacterium
GCGCTCAGCGGCCCCTGCCGGGCAGGGCGCGCACCGCGGCGCGCACGCCGTACATGGCGCTGTCGGCATGCGCGATGGCGGCGTCGATCTCCGCCTGGCCGGTGGCGCCGTCCAGCCCGCTCACCCCCCAGGTCAGGTGCAGCTGGCGCTCGCGCCCGTGCGGCTCGGCGGCGAAGCGGGCGCCGGCGGCGAGCGGCGCCAGGAGGTCCGCCGCCTCGTCGCGGCCGCGGCCGGGCAGCAGCACCAGGAACTCGTCGCCGCCCCAGCGGAACAGCAGGTCGTCCTCGCCGAGCAGCCGGCGGATGGCGGCGGCGGCGGCGCGGATCGCCGCGTCGCCCGCGCTGTGCCCGGCCGAGTCGTTGATCTGCTTGAGGTGGTCGAGGTCGATCATCGCCAGCGCGCCGTAGCCGCCGGCCGGCAGGCCGCCCGGGCTTGCCAGCAGGTCCTGGAAGGCATGGCGGTTGAGCGCCCCGGTGAGCGGATCGGCGTGGGCCTGCGCCGCCAGCTGATCGCGGGCGGCGCGCAGCTCGGCGACCGCCGCCGCCAGCTCGCGGTGGCTCTCCTCGGCGATGACGAACACCATGCCGAAGCCGAGCAGCAGCTGGGCGCAGAGATCGGCGAGCGAGGTGTAGCCGAGCCAGGGGAAGTAGGGCCCCTGGCGGAATCCCGGGGTCAGCTCGGCCATCAGGTAGAGCGGCACGTAGAGCAGGAACTGCGCCGCCAGCCAGACGAGGGCGGCGCGCAGCAGGTGGAAGCCGGCGGTGCGCCGCGCCGGCGGCACCTGCGACAGGACGGCGAAGGCGGCGCCGTAGCCGCCCGCGAGGATCCCCGCCTGCACCGAGAAGAGGAAGTCGAAGTTGGCGAAGAAGGGGACCAGGGTGCCGGCCAGGATGACGCCCGCCGGCAGGCCGGGCAGCAGGAAGCGCCCCGGCCGCCGCACCTCCTCGCCGCGCGCCATCTCGTGGCAGCCCAGGAGCAGCGCCGCCAGGTAGTACCACTCGGCGACCAGGTAGAGCACCCACAGGCCGCGACCCGGCACCTCCATCGACACCCGCACCGCCAGGATGGCCACCAGCAGGGAGGCCCAGGCCGCCGCCCAGCGCCGCAGGTAGGGCCGCGCCAGGAGCCGCGCCAGGTAGGCGAAGGTGACCGCCAGCAGCAGCACCGAGGCGGCCTGCGCGGTGGCTGAGATCGGCGAGATCGGCGAGACCGGCGAGGTGGGCGGCATGGGATAGGCCGTAAGCATCAGGCATCGCGAGGCAGGCTGACCCCACATGCTAGCATTCGCCATGGACCCGGCTGCCGTGGCACGGATACGGGGCGAAGGCCCGGCGCCGTCGGCGATATCGGCGCCGTCGGCGTGGTCGGCGCCGCTGGCACCGTCGGCGTTGTTGGAGCCAGGGGAGCCAGGGGAGCCAGGGGCGCCAGGGGCGCCGGTCCCCGGATCGCGCCGCCGCTCCCGTCCGCTGCTCACCTCGGAGGCCTGCGCATGACGATCTCACTCCTCGATCAGCACACCGCGGCGGCTGCGGCGCCCGCGGCCGGCGCCTTCAGCCGCGAAGCGGTGCTGACCGACTACCGCATCGGCTGGGAGAGCCGGCAGGCGAGCCTGATCGGCCGCCGCGAGGTGCTGACCGGCAAGGCCAAGTTCGGCATCTTCGGCGACGGCAAGGAGGTGGCGCAGCTGGCGATGGCGAAGCCCTTCCGGCAGGGCGATTTCCGCTCCGGCTACTACCGCGACCAGACGTTCATGCTGGCGCTCGGGCTGCTCACCATCGAGGAGCTCTTCGCCCAGCTCTACGCCAACCCCGACGTGACGCTCGAGCCCTGCTCGGCGGGGCGCTCGATGAACGCGCACTTCGCCACCTGCCTGCTCGGCGCGGACGGCGGCTTCCGCAACCTGGCCGAGCTGCTCAACTCCGCCGCCGACCTGTCGCCGGTGGCGGCCCAGATGCCGCGCCTGGTCGGCCTGGCCTACGCCTCGAGGCTCTACCGCGAGCTGCCGGAGCTCCAGGAGATGCGCGGCTTCTCCGACCGCGGCAACGAGGTCGCCTGGGGCACCATCGGCAACGCCAGCTGCGCCGAGGGGCTGTTCTGGGAGGCGGTCAACGCCATCGGCGTGCTGCGCTCGCCGGCGGTGCTGTCGATCTGGGACGACGGCTACGGCATCTCGGTGCCGAACGAGTTCCAGCTGACCAGGGACCTGTCCGAGCTGCTCGCCGGCTTCCGCCGTTCGCCGGGCGCGCCGGGCTCAGACGCCGGCTTCGATCTCTACCGCGTCGCCGGCTGGGACTACCCGGCGCTCTGCGACGTCTACAGCCGGGCGGCCGAGGGCGCCCGCCGCGGCCACGTCCCGGCGATCGTGCACGTGGTCGAGATGACGCAGCCCCAGGGCCATTCCACCTCGGGCAGCCACGAGCGCTACAAGTCCAAGGAGCGCCTGGCCTGGGAGGCGGAGGTGGACTGCCTGCGGCGGATGC
The DNA here is from genome assembly GCA_030150965.1 of Thermoanaerobaculia bacterium. GTDB lineage: Bacteria > Acidobacteriota > Thermoanaerobaculia > Multivoradales > UBA5704 > JASLEW01. Next base: position 2,481 of record JASLEW010000628.1, read on the forward strand.
GCCAGTGGATGATCGGCGAAGGGCTCTCGACCGCCGAGGAGCTTGACGACCTGGAGGAGCAGGGCACCGCCCGGGTGCGCGAGCTGCAGCGGCGCTCCTGGGAGGCGCTGCGCGCCCCCGTGGAGCAGGAGAAGGCGGAGCTGCTGGCGCTCACCGGGGAGCTGGCGGAGTCGCTCGCCGCCGCCGCCCCGGCGCTGCAGGCCGCGGTGGCCGGCGCCGCCGCCGAGCTGGCCCGCCAGCCCGCCGCCCTGCGCCGCGACCTGATGGCGACCGCGCAGGCG
>JASLEW010000673.1 GCA_030150965.1 Thermoanaerobaculia bacterium
GCAGCCCCCCCGGCCCGCCCGCGGGGGGACGACCGGCCGCGGCGCCGATGCCCACCGCGCCGCCGCCGGCCGCCGCTCTCTCCCCCACCTCCTCCACCACCTCCGGGAGGACCGGGGCGTGAAACTGCTGATCCTCTACGAGACCGTCTATCCCGACTTCATCGGCGGCGTCGAGCTGCGCAACCACGAGGTCGCCGCGGCGCTCTGCCGGCGCGGCCACGAGGTGACGCTCGCCGGCCTCTGCGGCAGCCTGCAGAGCGATCGTCCGGGCCTCCACATCCGCTCGCTCGGCACGCTCGGCGGCCTCTACAACGAGGCGGGCAAGCGCAGCACCCGCCAGGCCCTGCGCTTCGCCGCCAGGGTCGCCACGGCCCTCGACGTCGAGGCGTTCGACGCCGTCGAGACCGCCAACATGCCCTACGTCCACCTGCTGCCGCTGGCGATGCGCTGCGCCGCCGCCGGCAAGCCGCTGCTGGTCACCTGGCACGAGCTCTGGGGCCCCTACTGGCGCGGCTACGTCGGGAGCCTGCGCGCCCCGGCCTACCGCGCCGTGGAATGGCTCACCGCTCAGCTCGGCGACTCGACGATCGCGGTCAGCGAGCTGACCCGCGGGCGGTTGCAGGCGGCGCGGCGGCGCGGCGGCGGCGGCGCCATCCACCTGGTCCCCAACGGCATCGCCGTGGGGCGCGTCCAGGCCGCGGCGGCGCGGCCCCCGGACGGCGGCGAGGAGCCGGGCGAGGCGCCGCCGCTCATCTACGCCGGGCGTCTCCTGGAGCACAAGCGCCTGGAGCTGGTGCTGCGCGCCGTCCGCATCCTGGCGCGCAACGGCAGCGGCGGCGGGGCGGCGGCGCCGCTGCTCACCATCTTCGGCGAGGGACCCGACCGCGCCCGCCTGGAGCGCCTGGCCGCCGACCTCGGCATCGCCGGCCGCGTCCGCTTCCGCGGCCACGTCAAGACCAGCGAGGAGGTCTGGCACGAGCTCGGCCGGGCGCGCATCGCCGTCCAGCCGTCGGCGCGCGAAGGGTTCGGGCTCTTCCCGCTCGAGGCGATGGCGGCCGGGCTGCCGGTGGTCTACTGCGGCTCTTCCGAGAGCGCGGTGGGCGAGCTGGTGCGCGACGGCGTGGACGGCGTCGAGGTGGCCGCCGACCCGGGGGCCTTCGCCGCCACCCTGGCGCCGCTGCTCGGGCCCGACGGCGAGGCCGAGCGGCAGCGCCTGAGCCGCAACGCCCTGGCGCGCGCCGCCGCCTACGATTGGGACGAGGTGGCGCGGCGCGTCGAGGAGGTGTGCCTGGAGCTCATCGCTCGACGACGCCGATGACCAGCCCGTCCGTGCCCGGCCAGCGCGCCGCGTAGGCGGAGCCGGCGACCTCCGCCCAATCGGCCTCGCGCCACGACAGCATGCCGCGGCGCTTCAGGTAGTGGCAGCGGCTGAACGGCAGCGACCCCGCCGCGAGCTGCGCGTCCAGGCTCGGGTTGTAGCCGAGCGGCAGGGTCACCAGCAGCCGCCCCCCGGGCGCCAGGTGATCGCTCAGGTTGGCGAGCGCGCGGCCGATCTTGCCCGGGTCCCGCGGCTCCTCGTCCCAGCCCACGTGCTCCAGCGTCGAGATGCTGACGATCAGGTCGTAGCGGCCGGCGGCGCGGAAATCCTCCACGTCCTGGTTGCGGATCGCGCCGCCGCGCTCGAACTTGTCCAGCACCTCGTGCCCGACGGCGAAATAATGTGACAGGACGTTGCCCACCTCCAGCACCCGCCCGCCGCGCTGCCGCGCCACCTCGGCCCAGACGATCGGGACCTCGACCGCGCGCTCGTTGCACCAGGTGACGTTGTAATCGTCGAGGAAGTAGGCGTAGCGCACCGATCGAAAGCTGAAGCCGCGGGAAAGGCGCCGGAAGATCGGGCGCCAGGCCGGATAGGCCGCCCACAGCACCGCCAAGCGCGCCAGGTAGAGGAAACCTTTTTCCGCCAACGCCTGGCGGGCGCTGCGCCAGCGGCTGGGCGCCGCGGCGGTGTCGTACCTCCATCGCACCGGGGATTCCTCGCCAGATCCGGCAGCCGGCCGCCGAAAGATCCAGCCGGCGCGCCGCGCCCCGCGGGCCGCGGGCCGCGGCGGCGCGGGATCTTTCAGCCGCGCGCTGGACCGACGCGGGATCATATCAGCGGCTCGCCAGCCGCCACGGTCCTGTGTTATCAATCCGACCCGCATGTCCCTCCTGGACGCCCTGGTCGACGTGGTGGGGCTGGCCCTCACCCTCCTGGCGCTCGCCCTGCTCGCCGCCGCCGGCTACCTCGTGGCCCGCCGGCTGCTGGGCGAGGAGGCGCGGCGCGACCGCCTGGCGCTCGGCATCGCCGCGCTCCTCGCCGCCACCGCCGTGGCCCTGGCCATCGCCCTCGCGCTCGGCGCCCTGGGGCTGCTGCGGTTCGACCTGGCGCTGCTGCTGCTGGTCCTCCTGGTCGGCGGGCTGGCGCTGGCCGAGCGCCGGGCCGGCGCGGCGACGGCCAGCGGCG
>JASLEW010000693.1 GCA_030150965.1 Thermoanaerobaculia bacterium
ACGGCCTGGAGGGCGGCCCCGGGAGCGCCGGGCGAGGGCGGGGAGATCCGGCACGGCCGGCGGCCGGCCGACCGGCCGAGCTTGACGGAGGGACCGCATGGAACTGCCCCTGGCCCCGGACGTGTTCGCCGCGGCGTACCAGCGCGTGGCGCCGCACGTGCACCGCACGCCGCTCCTGCCCTCGGCGACCCTCAGCCAGCTCACCGGCTGCGAGGTCCGGCTCAAGGCGGAGATGCTGCAGCGCACCGGCTCCTACAAGATCCGCGGGCCGCTCAACAAGCTGCCGCTGCTGTCGGCGGAGGAGCGGCGGCGCGGCGTCGTCTGCTCCTCGGCCGGCAACCACGCCCAGGGCGTGGCGCTGGCGGCGCGCATCCACGGCGTCCACGCGGTGGTGGCGATGGCGGAGAACGCGACGCCGTCGAAGATCGAGGCGACGCGCGGCTACGGCGCCGAGGTGGTGCTGCACGGCACCATCTGGGACGATGCCAACGAGAAGGCGCGGCAGCTGGTGAGCGAGCGCGGCCTCACCTACGTGCACCCGTTCGACGATCTCCAGCTCATCGCCGGCCAGGGGACGCTCGGCCTGGAGATCGTCGGCGACTGGCCGGAGGTGGACCTCATCGTAGTGCCGATCGGCGGCGGCGGCCTGATCTCCGGCGTGGCGATGGCGGCCAAGGGGCAGAAGCCCTCGATCCGCGTCATCGGCGTCGAGTCGTCCGGCGCGCCGGGCATGCAGGCCAGCGTCGCGGCCGGCCGGGTGGTGACGCTCGACCGGGTGGATTGCATCATCGACGGGCTGCGCGTCAAGCGCGTCGGCGGCACCACCTTCGAGGTGGTGCGGCGCTTCGTGGACGAGATCGTCACCCTGCCCGACGAGGAGATCTTCGACGCCATGCTGTGGATCATGAACCGCACCAAGCTGGTGGTCGAAGGCGCCGCCGCCGCGCCGGTGGCGGCGCTGCTGCACGGCCTGATCGCGGCGCCGCCCGGTACGCGGGTGGCGTGCGTGCTGAGCGGCGGCAACGTCAACCTGGAGCAGCTGCGCGGATTGCGATGGAATTGAGGCTGCGCCGCGGCGGCGGCGCCGGCCGCGCCCGCGCGGGGCTATCGGGAGGCGCGGGGGGCGCGGGGGCCGCGGCATGAAGCTGCTGATCCTGGGCGGCACCCGCTTCGTCGGCCGGCACCTGACGGCGGCGGCGCTCGCCGCCGGCCACCGGGTGACGCTCTTTCACCGCGGCGTCTCCCATCCCGAGCTGTTCCCCGAGGCCGAGCGGCTGCACGGCGACCGCGACCTCGCCGAGGGCCTCGCGGCCCTCTCCGGCCGCGGCTGGGACGCGGTGATCGACACCAGCGGCTACCGTCCCGAGCAGGTGCGCGCCTCGGCGGGCCTGCTGGCCGGCGCCGTCGAGCGCTACGTGTTCATCTCGACGGTCTCGGTCTACGCCGATTTCGCGGCCGGCCCCGACGAGGGCTCGCCGCTCAAGCAGCCGCTGCCGCCGAGGGAGGAGGAGCACGAGGGCCACAGCTACGGCGCGCTCAAGGTGCTGTGCGAGCAGGAGGCCGAGGCGGCGATGCCCGGACGGGTGCTGCACGTGCGGCCGGGGCTGCTGATCGGTCCTCACGACCGCACCCAGCGCTTTGCCTGGTGGGTGCGCCGGGTGGCGGCCGGCGGCGAGGTCCTGGCCCCCGGCCGGCCGGAGCATCCGCTCCAGCTGCTCGACGCGCGCGACCTGGCGGCCTGGGTGCTGGGCGCGCTGGAGCGGCGCGCCACCGGCCCCTTCAACGTCACCTCGCGCCCCGGCCGGCTGACGTTCGGCGGCCTGCTCGCCACCTGCCGCTCGGTCGCCGCGAGCGAGGCGCGCTTCACCTGGGTGGGCGAGGAGTTCCTCCTGGAGCACGAGGTCGCCCCCTCCGGCGACCTGCCGCTCTGGCTGCCGGCGGCCTATCACGGCTTCTACCGCATCGACATCGGCCGCGCCGCCGCCCTCGGCCTGGCGCCGCGCCCCCTCGCCCAGAGCGTGCGCGCCGTCCTGGCCGAAGGCGCCGGCGAGGCCGCCGCGGGCGGCGCCGCTCCGCGCCTCGGCCGCGAGCGCGAAGCCGAGCTGCTGAGCGCCTTCCACGCCGCGCGCGCGGGTTAGCGGTCGCCCATCGGCTTGGGGCCGACCCCGAGCCATGCGGCCGGGAGCGTGTCCACTTTCCACCCCCTTGCGCCGCGGCCATCCCTGATACGCTTGCCGGGCGGCGCCGCCGCCGCGCGCGCCACACCGCCGCGCGGCTGTCACACGAAGCGTCCGCGCGGGGCCCCGGCATTGAGGCAGACTGCGGTGCGGAAGACGGTGCGAGGCGGCGCGGCGGAAGGGAGGCGAGCATGACGGCAGACGAGCGGCGGAGCGGCACGGCAACGACGGCAACGACCGCAGCGACGGCAACGACCGCAGCGACGGCAGGGACGGAGGCGCCGGCGCCGAGAGGCGAGGGCGCCGGCGGCCACCAGCGGGACGAGCGGGACGAGCGGGACCAGCTGGTCATCAACACCATCCGCTTCCTGGCGGTGGACATGGTCGAGAAGGCCAACTCGGGCCATCCCGGGGCGCCGATGGGCCTGGCGCCGCTGGCCTATCTGCTGTGGACCCGGCACCTGCGCTACGACCCGCAGGAGCCGGGGTGGCCCAACCGCGACCGCTTCGTGCTCTCCGCCGGACATGCCTCGGCGCTGCTCTACTCCATGCTGCACCTGGCCGGCTACGACCTGCCGATGTCCGAGCTGCAACGCTTCCGGCAGTTCGGCTCGCGCACGCCGGGCCATCCCGAGCACGAGCTGACGCCGGGCGTCGAGACCACCACCGGCCCGCTGGGCCAGGGGCTCGCCACCGCGGTGGGCATGGCCATCGCCCAGCGCAAGGCGGCGGCGGCGTTCAACCGCGACGGCTTCCCGCTGTTCGACTACCGCATCTGGGTGGTGGCGAGCGACGGCGACATGATGGAGGGCATCGGCGCCGAGGCCAGCTCGCTCGCCGGCCACCTCCAGCTCGGCAACCTCAAGGTCTTCTACGACGACAACGACGTCTCGCTCGACGGCCCGACCTCCCTCTCCTTCGGCGACGACGTGGTGGCGCGCTACGCCGCCTACGGCTGGCGGGTCGAGCGGGTGGCCGACGTCAACGACCTGGAGGCGATGGCGGCGGCCATCGCCGCGGTCGAGGCCGAGACCGAGCGGCCGTCGCTGGTCGCGGTGCGCACGGTGATCGGCTACGGCGCGCCCAAGAAGCAGGGCACCTCGGCGGCCCACGGCTCGCCGCTCGGCAAGGAGGAGACGGAGGGGGCCAAGCGCTTCTTCGGCTGGCCGCTCGCGCCCGCCTTCCTGGTGCCGCAGGCGGCCTACGACGCCTTCGCCGCGGCGCGCGACGGCGGCCGGCGGCAGCGCGGCGAGTGGCAGGAGCTGTGGCAGCGCTACCAGGGAGCCTTCCCCAAGGAGGGCGCCGACCTCGCCGGACGCCTGGCGGGAAAGCTCCCGGAGGGATGGCACGAGGCGCTGCCGGCCTTCACGCCGGCGGACGGCGCCATGGCCACGCGCGCCGCCTCGGGCAAGGTGCTCAACGCCATCGCCGCGCGCCTGCCGCAGCTGTGCGGCGGCGCCGCCGACCTCGCCAGCTCCAACGAGACGCTGATCAAGGGCGAGGACAGCTTCGAGCCCGGCAAGCCGGGCGGGCGTAACCTCTACTTCGGCGTGCGCGAGCACGCCATGGGCGCGGCGCTCTCCGGCCTCGCCCTGTCGCAGCTCTGGCTGCCCTACGGCGGCACCTTCCTGATCTTCTCCGACTACATGCGGCCGGCGGTCCGCCTCGCCTGCCTGATGGGGGTGCACGTCGTCTACGTCTACACCCACGACTCGATCTTCCTCGGCGAGGACGGGCCCACGCACCAGTCGATCAGCCAGCTCGCGTCGCTGCGCGCCATTCCCCGCATGACGGTGATCCGCCCCGCCGACGCCTGCGAGACCGCCGCCGCCTGGCGCGCGGCGATCGAGCACCGCGACGGACCGACGGCGCTGGTGCTGAGCCGCCAGGCGCTGCCGATCCTGGAGGAGACCCGCCGGCGCGCCGCCGAGGGCGTGCCGCGCGGCGCCTACGTGCTGGCCGAGCCGGAGGAGCTGGCCGCGGCGGCGGGCGGCGCCGGACCCTCCGCCGGCGCGGCGTCCTCG
>JASLEW010000710.1 GCA_030150965.1 Thermoanaerobaculia bacterium
CGGCGCAGTACGAGGGGATGGGTGAGCCGGTGCCGGTCGGCGCCGGCGGCGAGCGCGAGCGCGGCGACCGCGGAGATCGGGGCGACCGCGACTTCGGCCGCCGCGCCCGCCGCGGCCGAAGTCGCGGTCGCCCCGATCTCCACGGTCGCCGCGCTCGCGCTCGCCGCCGGCGCCGACCGGCACCGGCTCACCCATCCCCTCGTACTGCGCCGGATCGTAGTCGGGCGCCTCCATGATGACCGCCTTGCGCGACAGGCGGACCTTGCCGCCCTCGTCGATGTTGATCACCTTGACGGTGATCTCGTCGCCCTCCTTGACCAGGTCCGAGACCTCGCGCACCCGGTAGGGGGCGAGCTCGCTGATGTGCACCAGGCCGTCGGTGCCCGGCATGATCTCGACGAAGGCGCCGTAGGGCTCCACCCGCCGCACCTGGCCGGTGTAGACCTTGCCCACCTCGGGCACCTCGGTCAGCCGCTCGATCATGCTGATCGCCCGCTTGGCCGCCGGCTCGTCGGGCGAGGCGATGACCACCTTGCCGTCGTCGCCGATCTCGATCTGGCAGCCGGTCTCCTCGATGATCGAGCGGATCGTCTTGCCACCGGGTCCGATGACGTCGCGGATCTTCTCCTTGCTGATCTGCAGGGTGTAGAGGCGCGGCGCGTAGCGCGACATCTCGCCGCGCGGCGAGGCGATCGAGCGCTCCATGATCTCCAGGATGTGCAGCCGCCCGGCGCGCGCCTGGGCCAGCGCCTGCTCCATGATGTCGCGGGTGACGCCGGTGATCTTGATGTCCATCTGCAGGGCGGTGACGCCGTGCCGCGTGCCGGCGACCTTGAAGTCCATGTCGCCGTAGTGGTCCTCCTGGCCGGCGATGTCGGACAGCACGGCGAAGCCGTGGTCGCCCTTGATCAGGCCCATGGCGACGCCGGCGACCGGCGCCAGCATCGGCACGCCGGCGTCGAACAGCGCCAGCGACCCGCCGCACACCGTGGCCATCGACGAGGAGCCGTTCGACTCCAGGATGTCGGAGACCACGCGCAGGGTGTAGGGGAAGTCGTCCTCGTGCGGCAGCACCGGCAGCAGGGCGCGGCGGGCGAGCACGCCGTGGCCGATCTCCCGCCGCCCGGGGCCGCGCAGGAACTTCACCTCGCCCACGGAGAAGGGCGGGAAGTTGTAGTGCAGGAGGAACTTCTGCACGCTTTCCCCCTCGTATTCCTCGATCACCTGGGCGTCGCGGCTGGTGCCCAGGGTGGCGGTCACCAGCGCCTGGGTCTCGCCGCGGGTGAACAGGGCGGAGCCGTGGGTGCGCGGCAGCAGGCCCACCTCGACGGCGATCGGCCGGATCTCGTCGAGCCGGCGGTCGTCGAAGCGGGTGCGCTCGTCGAGCACCACCTCGCGCAGGATCTCCTCCTCCAGGCGGGTGAGGATCTTCTTGACCTGCGAGCGGCGGGCGGCCTCCTCCTCGGGGATGGCCTCGACGTAGGGCTTGGTGACCTTGGCCGCCGAGTCCTTGCGCTCGAACTTCCCCTTGCGGAAGAGCGCCGCCTTGAGCGGGCCGTGGAGGTCGGCCCGCACCTGGCGGTAGAGCTCGTCGGGGTAGGCCGCGGGCGCGTTCCACACCGGCTTCTGCTTGCCGCTCTGGCGGTAGAGGTCGTGCTGGGCCTTGATGATCTTCTGGATCTCGCCGTGGGCCTTGAAGATGCAGTCGAGCAGCACCTCCTCGGAGACCTGGTTGGCGCCGGCCTCGACCATCGCCACCGCCTCCTCGGTTCCCACCACCACCAGGTCGAGGTCGGAGACGTCGCGCTGGCTGTTGACCGGGTTGAGGATGATCTCGCCGTTGATCAGGCCGACGCGCACCGCGCCCACCGGGTGGTAGAAGGGGATCTCCGACAGCACCAGCGCGGTCGAGGCGCCGTTGATCGCCAGGATGTCGGGGTCGTTCTCGCCGTCGGCCGACAGGCAGAAGGCGATGATCTGGGTCTCGCTGGTGTAGCCCTCGGGGAAGAGCGGGCGCAGCGGCCGGTCGATGAGCCGCGAGGTGATGATCTCCTTCTCGGTCGGCCGCCCCTCGCGCTTGAAGAAGCCGCCCGGGATGCGGCCGGCGGCGGCGGTGTACTCGCGGTAGTCGACGGTGAGCGGCAGGAAGTCGCGCTCGAGCGCGCTCTTGCTCTCCATGCAGGCGGTGGCGAGCACCAGGGTGTCGCCCAGCCGCACGGTGCAGGACCCGTGGGCCTGCTTGGCCAGGTGGCCGGTGCCGAGGATCATGGTTCCGTCCCCGATGGGGAGCTCTTTCGATTGCCTCATAGTAGGGTCTTCTGTCTTTCTTCCGTTGGCGATGAGCCCGCAGGCTCCGAGCGCGCGCTGGAGGTCAGTGGCCGGACGGGCCACGGGCCTGCGGCCCGGACGGCCCGGCCATGCCGCCCGGAGGGTCCGGGTGGCGCGGGGCACACCGGCTGGTGCCGCGGATCGCGGTGCCGGTGGAGCGTCCAGGGCCGGCGGCGCCAGCCGGAGCCGGCGGGGTCAGGTTCTATTTGCGGATCCCGAGCCGCTCGATGGTCGAACGGTAGCGCTCGACGCTCTGCCCCTTGAGGTAGTCGAGCAGGCGGCGCCGGCGCCCGACCAGCTTGAGCAGGCCGCGGCGGCCATGGTGATCCTTGGTATGGGTCTTGAAGTGGTCGGTCAGCTCGGTGATCCGGTGGGTGAGCAGCGCCACCTGCACCTCGGGGGACCCGCTGTCGTGCTCGTGCAGCCGGTAGCCCTGGATGATCTGCTGCTTGCTCTCTGTGCTCTGCGTCGTTTGCGCCAAGGACGAACTCTCCTCTCTATGTCTTTCTTGTCCCTATATTTTCCCGTGCGGATTGTAGCACACCCCATCCCCCCCGCAGGCTGGCCGAGAGGTGGCTCAGTTCGCCTCCCCCTGAGCCACCACCGCCGACCCGGACCTCCTGCGGATCCCCGAGGATCCAGGCGGCCGGGGCAGCCGGCGCGAGAGCGGGGGAGCCGCCGATCAGCGGAAGACGACCTTGGGCTGGACCACGCCGACCCCGCCGCTGCCGATCTTCTCGACCACCGTGCCGATGGCGATGAACTGCCGCCGCCGGTTGACCAGCTTCACCCAGTCGCCCTCGCCGCCCTCGAGGTCGCGCACCAAGACCGTCTGGCCGTGGCTGATGCGCAGCTCCTGCTGCGGGTCGGTCGTCACCTCGGCGAACGGCAGCGGGATCTCGTCGAACGGCAGCCAGGCGCCGGGGGGGAGGACCGGCGGCGCCCCCTCGCCCGCCCGCTCGACCGCCGCCGCCAGCTCGCCCAGCCGCACCGCCGCCTCGACGAGGAAGGCGCCGATCTGGACCCGGCGCAGCTCCGCGAGGTGCGCGCCGACGCCGAGCACCGCGCCGAGGTCGTGCGCCAGGGCGCGGGCATAGGTGCCCGACGAGCAGCTCAGCCGGAAGCCGATGCGGCCGCCGGCCAGGTCGGAGGTCGTCTCCAGCTCATAGATGGTGACCTCCTTGGGCTCGGCCGGCACCTCCTCGCCGCGGCGGGCCAGCTCGTAGAACTTGACCCCGTTCACCTTCTTGGCCGAATAGGCCGGAGCCTTCTGCTCGATGGCGCCGACGAACCCGCCCATCGCCCGCGCCACGTCCTCGCGCCCGAGGCGCGCGACCTCCTCGGGCGGAGCCTCCGCCAGCACCCGCCCCGAGGCGTCGTAGGTGTCGGTCACCATCCCCAGGCGGATCACGCCGCGGTAGACCTTGGGGGCGCGGATCAGGAACCGGGTCAGCCGCGTGGCGGTCCCCAGCGTCAGCAGCAGCAGGCCGGTGGCGTCGGGGTCGAGCGTGCCGCAGTGGCCGATCTTCTTCTGCTTGAGCAGCCGGCGCACCCGCTGCACCACGTCGTGCGAGGTGAGCCCCGGCTCCTTGTCGATCAGCAGCAGTCCGTCCTTCATCCGCCGCTCGCGGACTCCGCCGCCTCGGGCCGCGCCAGGAGCTCCGACAGCTCGGCCACCACCTGCTCCTGGACCTTGCCGGTGCCGTCCGCCGCCGCGCCCGCCGGCGTGTCGAGGGCGAAGCCGGCGGCGTTGCGGTGGCCGCCGCCGCCGTGGTGGCGGGCGACCTTCTCCACGTCCACCTCGCCGCGGCTGCGCAGCGACACCTTGTGGCTGCCGTCCGGGCGGCGGCGGATGAGCGCCACCGCCTCGACCCCGGCGATCGACCGCGGGGTGTCGATGAGCCCCTCGGAGTCGCCCGCCGAGGCGCCGGCGCGGGCGAACATCTCCGGGTCGAGGCGCACGGTGGCGATCCGCCCGCCGTCGTGCAGCTCGAGCGTCTGCAGCACCTCGCCCAGCAGCCGCACCACCGGCTCGGGCTGGCTCTCGTAGAGCCACTGCGCCACCTGCTCGGGATGGGCGCCCTCGCGCACCAGGGCGGCGGCGGCCTCGAACGCCGCCGGCGTGGCGTTGGAGAAGCGGAAGCCGCCGGTGTCGGTGACCAGGGTGAGGTAGAGGCAGCTGGCGATCTCGGGCTCGAGCGCCACCTTGAGCGTCTGCGCCAGGCGGAACACCATCTCGCCCACCGCCGGCGCCGCCGAGTCCACCCAGTTGACCACCCCGTAGTGCTGGTTGCCCAGGTGGTGGTCGATATTCAGCACCGGCAGCGCGCCCAGGTGCTGCTCCAGGCCGGTGCGGTCGGGGCTCGGGCACTCCAGCACCACGATGGCGTCGAACTTCTCCGGGAAGCCCGCCGGCGGCTCCTCGCCGAGGTGCACGCGGTCGCTGCCGGGCAGCGGGCGGTAGACCGCCGGCGTCTCGTCGCGGTTCCACACCACCGCCCCCTTGCCCAGCCGGCGCAGCACCCGCGCCAGGCCCAGCTCCGAGCCGATCGCGTCGCCGTCCGGGTTGACGTGGCTGGTCAGCAGGAAACGGTTGCCCTGCCGGATCTTCTTCAGCAGGTCTTCAGGTGCTTTCATCCCGCCCATGTATGCTCTCCAAGAGGTCTGAGATCGTCTGGCTGTGCTCGGCGCCGCGGTCGAGCTCGAAGTGAAGCTCGGGGGTCACGCGCAGGCGCAGCCGCCGCGCCAGCTCCGAGCGCAGAAAGCCGCGCGCATGCTCGAGGGCGGCGACGGTGGCCTGGCGCTCGCTCTCGTCGCCCAGCGCCGACACCCTGACCACGGCGCGCCGCAGGTCGGGGGAGACGTCGAGCGCCAGGATGCCGACCAGGCTGGCGTTGCGGATGCGCGGATCGTGCACCTCGCGGCGCACCAGCTCCGACAGCTCGCCGCGCAACAGGTCGCCGATGCGGTCGGTGCGGCGGCTCACGGCGCCGGCTCCAGCAGCTGCGGCTCCCAACGCGTCAGGTAGGCCTCGGGCAGGCTCTCCACGAGGTCCCTGATGTGCTCCATCATCTTCTCCATCTCCGCTTCCCCGGTCCCGACGATCGCGATCGACACCTGAGACCGCTGATGCAGATCGTGGAAGCCGGTCTCGGCGATCGACACGCGGTAGCGCTGAAACACCCGGTCGACGAGCGACTTCACGATGCGCCGCTTGTCCTTGAGGCTGCAGCTCCCGGGCAGATGCAGCTCCAGGCTGACCACTCCGACGATCATCGGCGGGGCTCCGGGCGGCTCCCGGCGGACGGCTCTACAGAACCGGCGCCACCTCTTCGCGGACGTGCGCCTCGATGAAGTCGCCCGGCTTGACGTCCTGGAAGCGGTCCAACCCGATGCCGCAGTCGAAGCCCGACCGCACCTCGGAGACGTCGTCCTTGAAGCGCCGCAGCGACGCGATCTTGCCCTCGTAGATCACGCGGTTGTCGCGCACCAGGCGCACCGCGGCGTGACGGGGGATGATGCCCTCGACGACGTGGCAGCCGGCGACGGTGCCGACCTTCGGCACCTTGAAGGTGTCGCGCACCTCGGCACGCCCGGTCGCCACCTCGCGGAACGTGGGCTCCAGCAGGCCGGTCATCGCCTTGCGCAGCTCGTCGATCAGCTCGTAGATGACGGTGTGCAGGCGGATGTCCACCTGCTCCTTCTCGGCCAGCTCGACGGCGCTGCGCTCCGGCCGCACGTTGAAGCCGACGATCACCGCCTTCGACGCCGAGGCCAGCAGCACGTCGTTGGTCGAGATGGCGCCGACGCCGGCGTGGATGACCTGGAGCTTGACCTTGTCGGTGCTGTTCTTGCCCAGCGCTTCGCGCAGCACCTCGACCGAGCCCTGGACGTCGGCCTTGAGCACCACCGGCAGCTCCTTGACCTCGCCCTCCTGGATGCGGTCGTAGAGCTGCTCGAGCGACAGGCGCCCCTGCATCGGGTTGAGGTCGCGGCTGCGCACCTCCTGCGCCCGGTAGTCGGCGATGCCGCGCGCCTGCGACTCGTCCTCGACCACCTGCAGGAGATCGCCGGCGTCCGGCAGGTCGTTGAAGCCGGTGACCTCGACCGGGGTGGAGGGGCCGGCCTTCTGCACCCGGCGGCCCAGGTCGTCGCTCATCGAGCGCACCCGGCCCCAGGTGGCGCCGGAGACGAACACGTCGCCGATCTTGAGCGTGCCGTTCTGCACCAGGACGGTCGAGACGATGCCGCGGCCGACCTCCTTGCGCGCCTCGAGCACCGCGCCCTGCGCCTGGATGTCCGGGCTGGACTTGAGCTCCAGGATGTCGGCGGTGAGCAGGATCATCTCCAAGAGCTCCTGGATGCCCTGCTTCTTGAGCGCCGAGACCGGCACCATCACCGTGTCGCCCCCCCAGTCCTCGGGCATCAGCCCGCGGTCGGAGAGCTCGCGCTTCACCCGGTCGGGGTTGGCGTTGGCCTTGTCGATCTTGTTGACCGCCACCACCATCGGCACCCGCGCGGCGCGCGCGTGATCGATCGCCTCCACCGTCTGCGGCATCACGCCGTCGTCCGCCGCCACCACCAGGACGACGATGTCGGTCACCCGCGCGCCGCGGGCGCGCATCATGGTGAACGCCTCGTGGCCGGGGGTGTCGAGGAAGACGACCTGCCGGCCGTGGACGTCGACGTGGTAGGCGCCGATGTGCTGGGTGATGCCGCCGAACTCGCTCTCCGTCACCTTCGAGGAGCGGATGGCGTCGAGCAGGGAGGTCTTGCCGTGGTCGACGTGACCCATGATGGTCACCACCGGGGCGCGCGGCACCTTGCCCTCGACCACCTGCTCGCGCGAGCTGCCGGCCAGCTCCTCCTTGAGCTGCACCTCCTCCTCGAACGACACCACCATGGTGTCCACGCCCAGGTCCTGGGCCAGCTGCTGGGCCAGCTCGGGCTCGATCACCTGGTTGATGTTGGCCATGATGCCGCGGTCGAAGAGCGCCTTCATCAGGTCGCGCGACTTGACGCCGAGCTTCTCGGCGAACTCGCGCAGGGTCATCCCCTCGCCGATCATCACCGTGCCCGAGGGCGGGGCCTTCTTGAAGGTGAGCAGCTTGCCGCCCTCGTCCTCCTTGCGCTGGGCGCGGCGGCGGCGGCGGCTGCCGGCGCTGTCGGCGGTCTCGTCGACCTGCTCCATGTCCTCGATCGCGCCCTGGTACGCCTTGAGGTCCTCCTCCTCGGCGGCGCGCAGGCCCGGCTTCTTGACGCCCTTGGGCTTCTTCTTGTTCTTGTCCGGCTTGGCCGGCGTCTCGACGATGCGCTCGCGCCGCCGGCTGTCCAGGGCCGCGGCGCCGCCGGTCGGCGGAAACGCATACGCCACCACCAGCGCGCGCATCAAGTCACCGTTCCACCGTGACGACCTGGCGCTTGCCGCTCTTCGACAGCGGGATGTCGTCGACCCGTTCAATGGTCACGGCCACGCCGGCGAGATATCGCTGCCAGGTCTGGCGCAGGACGGATTCGATCCCGGCGTCGAAGGTCGCGGTCGGGACGATGCGCAGGGTTATCGAGCGATCGCGGTGCTGCACCACCTGAAAGCGGCGGATCGCGTGCGCC
>JASLEW010000720.1 GCA_030150965.1 Thermoanaerobaculia bacterium
CGCGGGTCGGCGCGCTCGAAGCCACCCGCGCCCTCCGGCTGCGCGCCTGGCTGCTGCGCCTGCGCCGCCGCCGCGGAGCCCCGCGATGAGCCAGGACCGCCCGCTGCCCAACGTCTACAGCCGCGAGCTGTCGCGCGAGGAGCTCGCCGCCGGCCAGCACCGCGAGCTCGTCGGCGGCCGGTGGGACGAGCTGGGGGCGCTGCAATTCGATTTCCTGCTGCGCCACGGGCTGCGGCCGGAGATGAAGCTCCTCGACCTCGGCTGCGGCTGCCTGCGCGGCGGCATCCACTTCCTGCGCTACCTCGCTCCCGGCAACTACCACGGCATCGAGGCCAACGAGTCCCTGCTGCGGGGGGCGGTGGAGGTCGAGCTGCCGCGGAGCGGCCTCGCGGACCGCCTGCCGGCGGGCAACCTCCTGCTCAACCGCGACTTCGAAGCCTGGCGCTTCGGCGTCGCCTTCGACATGGTGCTGGCGCAGTCGGTGTTCAGCCACCTGCCCGGGGAATGGCTGCGGCGGTGCCTGGCGGAGCTGACGCGCTGCGTGAAGCCCGGCGCCAGCTTCTTCGCCACCTACTTCCATTGCCCGCCCGGCTGGCCCCCGGGCGAGCCGCGCCACGACGACGCCCACGGCGGCACCACCTTCTGGGACCGCGACCCCTACCACTACCGCGAGCGCGACCTCGAGGCGGCGGCGGACCCCCGCCGCTGGCGGGTCGAGCACCTGCGCGGCTGGGGTCATCCGCGCGGGCAGTGGATGGTGCGCTTCGTGCGCCGGGAGGACTGACCGCGGCCCGCCGCCGGCCGTCGTTCTCCAGGGGCCGCGGCTCCGCCGGAGCGGCCCCGGGCGGGCGCCGCTCCGGCGGGTGGCGGATGACGATGGACGATCACCGCCGGACGAGGGACCGGACCTTAGTGCAATCCGACCGGGGTGATGGTCCCGACGATGTCGTTGCTCGAGTTGCCGGCGATGTTGTTGGTGCCGAAGCTGTCGATGGTGCCGCCGGCCAACTGCACCACGCCGTTGCCGTTGGCGGTGAAGCTCGACTCGGCGATGCGTGCCGTCGCGCCGCCGCCGGTGCCGTCCGCCTGGATACCGGCGGCGCCGTTGCTGGCCGACACGGCGTGATCGAGGAAGAGGCTCGCCGCGATGCTGGTGGTCGAGACGTGGAAGCCTGAATTGGCGTTGCCGGTGGCCGTGCTCTCCTTGACGTTGACCTCGGCGCCGTCCTTGACCAGCAACCCGAAGTTGTTGCCCTGGAGGCGCACGTTGGTGAGCGTGGCGCTGATCTGCTCGCCGGCGCCGGCCTGGGGCTCGACGATGATGCCACCGTTGGAGCCGCTGCCGTTGTGCCGGATGGTGGTGTTGGTGACGTAGAGCTGGCTCGGGGTGTTGGGCGGCCTGAAGTCGATGCCGGAGTTGACGAAGCCGTTGATCTGGCAGTTCTCGACCGTCAGCTTGCCGACCTGGTTCACCAGGATCCCGGTCAGGCCGGTGCCGAGCCCCTCGAAGGTGATGCCGCGGATCATCACCGTGTCGGTGGCGCCGGCCGAGATGACGAAGGCGTTGGTGCCGCTCACCAGCACGCCGGCGATCACCCCGTCGGCCTCGATCGAGATCGACTTGGTGATGGTCAAGGCGCCGAAGCCGCCCGGATCGAGGACGTCGATCTCGCCGCCCGGCGCGGTCTTCGAGATCGCGCCGGCGAAGGTCTTGCAGGGCGCCGTGCGGCTGCACGGGTTGGCGTCGTCGCCGACGCCCGAGACCCAGGTCCTGGTCGCCTGCGCATGGGCCAGCGAAGACACGGCGAGGAGCGCCAGCAGCGCGATGGCGCAAACTCGCAATAAACCTTTCCCGTTCATGTTCATAGTCTCCTCCAGAAGGGCCGCCGGTGGGCGGTGTGGTGGCTCGGGTCCAAGACCCCGGACCGTTCATTTTACGGTGGCGTGCGGCGAACGCAAAATGTTACGGGCGGAGGAGGATGGCTCAGCGGCAAACCGAGCCGCGACCCGGCCCGCGGCACCGGCGACTATGCTAGTGTTTGCTATCACATGGCTTGATCTCACGCACCTGATTCCACGACGTTCCCTGGAGGGATCTATGCTGGGCCGATTTGCACAGGCAGCGCAGGATGCCGCCGCAACCACCGCGCGGGCGGCGGGACTCATCCCTGGCCTCGTCCTTCTGATCGTCACGACCCTGGCCTGCCTCGGTACGGCGGCGCCGGCCGGCGCCACCGTGATCACCCCTTCGCCGGTGCCGTTCACCGTGGCCGAGGGCACATTGTTCAACGGCGGCGTCGCCACCTTCACCGACGACAACCCCGGGGCCACCCCGGCCGACTTCACCGCCACCATCGACTGGGGCGACGGCTCGCCGACGACCGCCGGCACCATCGGCTCGAGCTCCGCGGCCTTCGTGGTGATCGGTCAGCACACTTATGCCGACGAGGGGGCCTTCACCGTCACGGTGACCATCTCCGACGTCTCGCCGGGCACCGGCACCGCCACGGTGACGACCACCGGCACGGTCACCGAGGCCGACGTGCTCAGCGGCACGCCGGTCGTCTTCTCCGCCGCCGCGGGCATCTCCTTCACCGGCACGGTGGCCAACTTCTCGGACCAGCTCACCTCGGCCGTGCCCTCCGACTTCACCGCCACCATCGACTGGGGTGACGCCACCACCACGGCGGGGACGATCAGCGGCGGCTCGGGGGCGTTCCAGGTCAGCGGCACGCACACCTACGCCGCGACCGGCACCTACTCGGTGGTGGTCACCCTGAGCGACGACAAGCCCGGCACCGCCACCGCCCAGGTGACCAGCACCGCCCACGTCGGCACCAGCGTCGTCTCGGTCACCGCCGACAGCTTCACCGTCGCCGAGCACGCCGC
Organism: Thermoanaerobaculia bacterium; assembly: GCA_030150965.1. Lineage (GTDB taxonomy): Bacteria > Acidobacteriota > Thermoanaerobaculia > Multivoradales > UBA5704 > JASLEW01. The sequence continues at coordinate 2,890 of JASLEW010000720.1, forward strand.
CTTCAGCGGCGCCGTCGGCACCTTCACCGATTCCAACACGGCGCTGACGGCCGCCGACTTCGCCGCCACCATCGACTGGGGCGACGGCACCCAGACCGCGGGCACCATCTCCGGCAGCGCCGGCTCGTTCACCGTCAGCGGCATGCACACCTACCTCGACGAGCAGACGGCGACGGTCACCCTCACCGTGTCGGAGAACGCCCCCGGCACTGCCACGGGCAGCGCCACGGGGACCGCGACGGTGACCGAGGCCGATGTCCTCACCCCCTCGGGCCCCGCCTCCTTCACCGCCTACCTGGGCATCCCCTTCAGCGGCACCGTCGCCACCTTCACCGATGCCGACACGGCGAACACGGCTGCCGACTTCACCGCCACCATCAATTGGGGCGACCTCACCTCCAGCTCCGGCACCGTGTCGGGCGGCGCCGGCACCTTCACCGTCTCCGGCACCCACACCTACGCCGCCGCCGGCAGCTTCACGGTCACGGTGGCGCTCAACGACGACCCGCCCGGCACCGCCACCGCCACCGCCCGGGGCACCGCCACCGTCCTGGCGTCGCGCCCGGTGGCCCAGATTCCAGCCCTCGACGGCCGCGGCCTGCTGCTGCTGGGGCTGGCCCTCGCCGCCGCCGGCCTCTGCTTCCTGCGCCGGTCATGACACGGCACCGGCGCGCGCGGCTCACCGCCGGGGCGCTGCCCGCGGCCATCGCGGCTCTCGCGGTTCTCGCGCTTCTCGCGGTCGGCGCGCTCGGCCCCGGCGGCTGGGGGGGCGCGGGGCGGCCTCCACCACCGCGCCTCCC
>JASLEW010000725.1 GCA_030150965.1 Thermoanaerobaculia bacterium
CTCAGACGCAACCGCCCAACACGACCGCAGACACCACGGTCAGCACGAACGGACTCGCGAAGCGTTGGTGACACGCAGGCCGGCAGGCTGCAATGGGACCGCGGAGCGACCACGGCGGCAACTGCCAACCCGCCGGGCGCGCCGCGCGACACCGACACGGCGGCCCCCGCGGCGTGGTCGCGCGCCAGGAGGTCCCCCTCGCTCGCCAGGTCCACCTTGACGATGTCGGGGCGGAAGAAGAGGGCGAGCGTCCAGTCGGCGACGATGCGGATGCGGCGGCTCCAGCGCGGCATCTGGAACAGGTAGTAGGTGCGGCGCACCCACCAGGCGAAGAAGCCGCGCAGCGGCAGGCCCATGAGCGACCCCAGGCCGCGGGCGTGGCCGAGCGAGGCCATCACCCCGAGCGTGCGGTAGACGAAGGGGCGCGGCGGCCGGCCGGCGAGCGCCGCGTGCAGGTTGGCCGCCAGCTGCCGCGCCTGGCGCAGGGCATGCTGCGCCAGGTACGGGTACGGGTGCCCCTCGGGGTCGGGCACCTCGGCGCAGTCGCCCAGCGCCCACACCTCGGGACGCTCACGGCAGCGCATCGTCGCGTCCACCTGGAGGTGGCCGCGGCGGTCCCGGGGCAGCGGCAGGGCGGCCGTCAGCGGGCTGGGCACGATGCCGGCGGCGAGCACGATGGTGCCGGCGGCGACCGTCTCGTCCGCCAGCCGGACCCTGCCCGGCTCGATCGCCCGCACCGCCGTGTTGACCCGGATCTCGGCGCCGGGCCGCGCCGCGAGCACCCGCGCGGCATAGCGCGCCAGCGGCTCCGGCACCTCCGGCATGATGCGGTCGAGCGCCTGGAAGAGGAGGAACCGCACCTCGGCGCGGCGCACCCGCGGGTAGTAGCGCACGATCTCGTCGGCGAAGGCGGTCATCTCGCCGAACAGCTCGGAGCCGACCAGGCCGCCGCCGATCACCGCGAAGGTGAGCAGCTGCCGCTTGCGCTCCGCGTCGTCCTCGACGTCGGCGCGCTCGAAGCGCTCGATCATGTGGTCGCGCAGCAGCAGCGCGTCGGCCAGGGTCTTGAAGGTGAAGGCGGCGGCCGAGCCGGGGATCAGCGACCGGTTGGTGCCGGCGCCCAGGGCCAGCACCAGGTGGTCGTACGGCAGCTCGTATCCGGCGCCCTCGACCGGCGCGGCGCGCACCACCCGCCGGTCGAGGTCGATCTCGCGCACCGTCGCCTCGACGAAGCGGGCGCGGCGCAGGAAGTCGCGCAGCGGCAGCGAGCAATGCCGCATCTCCAGGGTGCCGGAGAAGGCCTCGAACAGCAGCGGCGTCATCAGGAAGAAGTTGTCGCGGCAGACCAGGGTGATCTCGACGTCCGTCCGGCCGCGCAGCCGCCGCTCCAGGTGGCGCGCCGTCCAGATGCCGCCGAAGCCGCCGCCCAGCACCAGGATGCGGGTGCGGGCCGGGGAGCCGGCGGTGGCGCACTCTTCGTTCTTGGAGGTCTCCGTCATGGGGAGCTCCGCGGCCCGCGCATCCAGCACGGGCCGCCCGGACCGGGGAGAGAGAACCGTGAGAAAAGCACAGTCGAGAAAGCTGACCCTGCACCGTGAGACGCTGCATCAGCTGGAGGGGGCCGTCCTCCACCATGCCGCCGGCGGCGTCACGCCGCAGTGCAACACCGCCCTCTGCAACACCGCCGCGGGCTGCAACACCATCACCGCCTGCAACCTCCGCTGCACGGACTACACACAGATCAGCACCTGCACCTGCTGACCCGCTCCTGACCCGGTGGTGGCTCAGTTTGCCTCCCTCTCCCGCGCGGGGAGGGCTCGGAAGCGAGAGTCTGCTGAGCGAGCGTTCCGGGCTTGCACCTCCTCTTGGCACCTGCGAGGAGCAAACTGAGCCACCACCCCTGACCCGGTACTGGGCCGGCCGAGGCCCCAAGAAGCGGGGGCCTTACCGGAAGCGGATCTCAAAGTGACCCAGCACCCCTGGCCCGTGCTCTTTGGGGGAGGGGCGGCGCCTGTGCCACTATACGTCGCCGTCCACTCTCCCGGAGAGCCCATGTACCGCGAGCCCGATTTCTCCTCCGCCCGCCTGGCCGCCGCGCCCGACTGCCGGTTCGAGCCGGCGCCGGCCGACACCGTCCTGCCGGACGGCTTCATGTCCACCACCAACCACCCCACCTACGTCAAGATCGGCGGCGCCTGGCGCATGCCCGAGCGGCCGCGCATGGACTCGCACCTGGTCTGGGACCCGGCGGCGGAGCGCCTGGCGGCCAGGGAGTTCCGGCTGATCCGCCGCGGCGACCTGGTGGCGGTGGCGACCGCCGAGGACGGCTCCGAGGGGGTGCTGGTGTGGGACTCCGGCTTCACCGAGGAGGTCGACGAGACCAGCGCCGAGGCGTTCGCCTTCATGGCCTCGGAGGTGAGCCGCGAGAAGCCGGTCAACTACGACGCCATCTTCCGCGAGTTCCTGCGCCACCGCGGCGACGGCGGCTTCATCGTCTGGACCATCGGGCCGGCGCTGGTGCACGCCCGCGGCCGGGTGGCGATGGAGTGGCTCATCCACCACGGCTTCTGCCACGCCGTGATCACCGGCAACGCCGTCGGCGTCCACGACGTGGAGGCGGCGCTCTTCGGCACCACCCTGGGCATGACCGCCGACGGCACCGGCGTCGCCGGCGGCCACAGCACCCACATGCGCGCCATCAACGAGGTCAAGCGCGCCGGCTCGATCGCGGCGCTGGTCGAGTCCGGGCGCCTGACGAGCGGCATCATGCACGCGCTCACCGTCACCCGCACCCCCTATGTGCTCGCCGGCTCGATCCGCGACGACGGTCCGCTGCCCGAGGTCATCGTCTCCGCCCTGGAAGCGCAGGGCGCGATGCGCGAGCTGACCACCCGCGCCACCATGGTGGTGATGGTGGCGACGGCGCTGCACTCGATCGCGGTCGGCAACATGCTGCCCACCTTCTGCCGCATGCCGGATGGCAGCATCAGCGAGATCACCACCATCTGCGTGGATCAGACCGAGTTCCTGGTGCACAAGCTGAAGGACCGCGGCACCCACCAGGCCTTCGGCGTCATCACCAACGCCCAGGACTTCATGCGCCTGCTGCAGCTGGAGCTGGCGGGCCGCATCGGCGGCTGAGCGGGCGGCCCGCGGGCGCCCGGCCGCCGGTGCCTTCGGGCAGTCCGGCTGCCGGTGCCCGCCGGACGCGCCCTACGGCGGCGCCGGCGCCGGGGCGTGGCGGCCGAGGGCGGGCGGCGGAGGAATGCGGCGCGCCAGGAAGATGCCGCTCACCCAGGCGTGCGGGAAGCGCTCCTGGAGGACCTCCTGCGCCGCCCGGAAGTGGGCTCCCGAGGTGACCAGGTCGTCGAACAGCCCGATCGTGCGCGGCGGCGGCCCGGCGCGCGACTCGTCGAGGCGGTAGACGGCGCGCAGCTCGGCCGGGCTCAGCCGATTGCCGCCGCTGCGGCTCGAGGAGCGGGTGCTCGCCGACTGCACCAGCAGCTCGCGCACGTCGAGCCGCCGCCCCGCGAGCCGCTGCAGCTCGGCAAGCAGCACGGCGAGCCGCGGGTCGTGGGCGGCCTCGCCCCTGGCGGCCGAGGGGGGCATCGGCACCAGCGTCGCGCCGGCCAGCCAACCCGGATCGAGCGCCGCCGCGAGCATCGCCGCCGCCCGCGCCACCGCCAGGAGCTTGAAGCGCCAGGCGGGCGTGTCCCGGCGGTCCATCCGCATCTTGAGATCGCCGATCAGCCGGTTGGCGGCGCTGTGCGCCCGGCCGGCCCCCGGCACGTACTCGTGCAGGAAGTAGCAGTCGTCCTCGGGCTCGAGGTAGTGGTGCTGCGGCCGGCACGACGCGTCGATCCGGGTCAACCGCGCCGGCCGGGCGGGCCGGGCGGGACTCGCCTGCCGTGCCGATGGCGCCGATCGTGTCGATCGCGTCGATGGCGTCGATCGCGTCGATCGCGTCGTAGCCGCCTCCGCGCGGGGGCTTTCGCTCAGGTTCCACCGTCCCTGGAGATCGAGCCGCTCGCCGGGTGCCGGGCGTGGCACGGCCCGCGCCGGGCCCGCGCCCGCGCCGGGGATGCGCACCG
>JASLEW010000781.1 GCA_030150965.1 Thermoanaerobaculia bacterium
GGCCCAGGCCCCGCCGGCTGCCGGCAGCCCTCCCCGCCCGCGCCGCCGGGCGGCGTCGTGCCCCTGCCCCTGCGGAATTGCCGGCCGCCGCGGCCTGTTGCGGCGGTTGGGAGCTCCGCACATGACCCATCTCACCACCGACCTGCACCGGACGATCGATCCCGCCGCCGCGCCGCGCGCCGCCGGCCCGGCCGCGCACCCGGCCCTGCCGCCCTACACCCTCCCGGCCGGCGCCGGCATCGGGCACGTCCACCTCAAGGTGGCCGATCTCGAACGGGCGCTGGGCTTCTATTGCGGCGTCCTGGGCTTCGAGCTGGTGACGCGCCACGGCTCGCAGGCGGCGTTCGTCTCGGCCGGCGGCTACCACCATCACATCGGGCTCAACACCTGGGAGAGCCGCGGCGGCACGCCGCCGCCCCCCGGCCACACCGGCCTCTACCATCTCGCCGTGCGCCTGCCGTCGCGCCGCGACCTGGCGGAGCTGGTGCGTCGGCTGCTCCTGGCGCGGGTGCCGCTCGACGGCGCCTCAGACCACGGCGTCAGCGAGGCGGTCTACCTGACCGATCCGGACGGCAACGGCGTCGAGCTCTACTGGGACCGGCCGGCCGGCGGGTGGCCGCGCACAGCGCAGGGAGCCATCGCCATGTCCACCGCGCCCCTCGACCTCGCCGGCCTCCTCGCCGCTCATCCCAGCCACTCGGGGTGATGCGCCGTCGAGTCGAAGTGGTCGGAGGTCTTGAACAGCTCGTAGCGGCCGTCCCTGGCCGGCCCGGCGGTCTTCGCCAGCACCGCCGCCTCCTCGGCCTCGCTCCACGGCCGGAAGCGCTTCGCCGCGTCGATCGCCTGGCGCAGGATGGGCAGCGAGTCGCAGCCGGTGATCACCACGCTGACCGGCTGGTTCATCGCGAAATGCAGGCAATCGAAGGGCGACACCACGTTGCTCTGCAGGATGTGATGATCGCCCATGGTCTTCATCGCCAGCACGCCGATGCCGCGCGCCACCGCCACCGGCAGCACCCGCCGGGTGAAGCTGTTGTAATGCGCGTCCATGACGTTGACCGGCATCTGCACGGTGTCGAAGTGGAAGTCGTGGGCGGCGGCGGTGGCCAGCATGTGCAGGTGGATGTCGGGGCTCTTGTGGCCGGTGAAGCCGATATAGCGGATCTTGCCCGCCTGCTTCGCCGCCAGCGCCGCCTCCAGCGCGCCGCCGGCGGCGAAGATGCGGTCGGGGTCGGACATGCGGATGATCTCGTGGAACTGCCATAGGTCGAGATGATCGGTCTGCAGCCGGCGCAGCGACTGATCCAGCTGCTCGGTGGCCGCCTGCTTCGTCCGGCCGTCCACCTTGGTCATCAGGAAGACCTTCTGCCGGTAGCCGTCGCGCAGCGCCAGCCCCATCCGCTCCTCGGCCTTGCCGTCGTTGTAATCCCAGGAGTTGTCCATGAAGTTGATGCCGCTGTCGATCGCGGTGCGCACGATGCGCACCCCCGCCGCGTCGTCCGGCTGGCGCCCGATGTGGGCGCCGCCCAGGCCGACGAGCGAGACCTTCTCGCCGGTGCGCCCGAGGACGCGGTACGGCACGCCGTCCGGCTCGGCCGCCGCCGCGCCGCGGCCGGCGATGCCGGCGGCGGCGGCCGCGGCGAGGGACGCCTCGATGAAGCTGCGGCGGGTGAAGCCCGGCAGGGGCTGCCGGTGGTGCGGAACGGGGTCGCCCTGATGCTGCTCGGAGTGCGTCATGCGCTTGCCTCCTGACTGCCAGTTTCCAGACTGCATATGAGCCATCGCGCGACGCAAGACGCATGCCGCCGGCCGCGATGAGCCCGCCCCGCGGCCGCTACGCGCCGTCGCCGACCGGGCCCATCCACGCCGGCAACGCGCGCACCGCCCTGGTGGCGTGGCTCTCGGTGCGGCGGCGCGGCGGCACCTTCCTCTGGCGCGAGGAGGACCTCGATCCGCCGCGGGTGGTGCCGGGCATGGCCGCGGCCCAGCGCGCCGACCTGGCCTGGCTCGGCCTCGACTGGGACGAGGGTCCCGACCGCGGCGGTCCGCACGGTCCGTACCGCCAGTCCGAGCGCGCCGCCCACTACGAGGCGGCGCTGGCCGAGTTGGCGCGCCGTCGGCGGCTCTTCCCCTGCCGCCGCTCGCGCCGCGACCTGGCGGCGCTGGCCTCGGCCCCGCACGGCGCAACCGATGCCGCGGCGCCATACCCGGCCTCCCTGCGGCCCCGCCGCCTCGCCGCCGGTTGGTACGCCGACCTCCGCGCCCAGGCGCGGCCGGATGCGGCGCTGCGCTTCCGTGCCGGCCGGCGCGAGGTGCGTTTCGCCGACCGGGTGCAGGGCGAGCGGCGCGAGCGCGTCGACCTGACCGCCGGCGACTTCGTGCTCAAGCGGCGCGACGGCCTCTACGCCTATCAGCTGGCGGTGGTGGTGGACGACCTGCTGATGGGCGTCGACGAGGTGGTGCGGGGCGCCGACCTCCTCGCCTCGACCGCGCGGCAGCTGCAGTTGATCCGCGCGCTGGGCGGCCGGCCGCCGGCCTATGCCCACGTGCCGCTGCTCCTCGGCGCCGGCGGCGCCAAGCTGTCGAAGCGCGATCCCTGCTGGACCCTCTGCGGCCTGAGGGCGGCGGGCGCCCGTCCCGAGCAGGTGACCGGCTATCTGGCGGCGAGCCTGGGCCTGCTCGAGGCGCCGCGCGCCTGCCGGCCGGCGGAGCTGATCCCGGCCTTCGACTGGCCGCGGCTCCCGGCCGCCGATCAGGTGCTTCCCGGAGACCTCCTGGCGCGGATCCTGGCCGTCCGCTGAGACCGCCGGCCACCGCCGCCGCTCGCCGCCGCCCGCCTCTCCCCGCCGCTGTCCGCCGCCGCCCGACGCCCTGGCCCCGCGCTGTCACGCGGCAGACTTGACAGCCCGTTTATGATGAATGAGCATAGCAGGGGACAGATCCGGCGGCATGGTTCGACTCCGGGGAGGGTCGGAATGAAGGAGCGGGACGGCTCAACGCCGCGTGACCGCGGCGGACGATGGCGGCGGCCGTGGAGGGCCTGGCGGCTGCGCCGCGTCTGGCAGATCTGGCGGCAGCGTTGGCGCCGCCGCCAGCGACCGGCCTGAGCCGTGGGGCCGGCGCGCTCGCCCTTGCCGCCGCACACCGCCGCGGCGGACGGGTCCGGGCCTCGATCGGCCGGTGGTGGCTCAGTTTGCTTTCTCGCCAGCGCTTCAGAAAGGTGCGAGCGAATGACATTCGCTGAGCACGCTCACGCTTCCGAGCCCTCCCCATGTCTCCGAGGGAGCAGAGGGAGGCAAA
>JASLEW010000003.1 GCA_030150965.1 Thermoanaerobaculia bacterium
CGCCCAGGAAGAAACTCCGCCGAAGAGAGGGAGGGTGGGGCGCCCCCATCCCCCCCGGAGGGGTGGGAAGGGGGTCGGGGGGTTAGGGGGGCGATCCGATCGACGCCGGTAAGCTGCGCGACACCTCTGAGCTCCGAAGGCTCTCCCCGGCCGGCCCGGGCAGGCGGGTCCTCTCTTCACTCGCCCCCTTTCCCCCCGGTGGGGTGGGAAGGGGGTCGGGGGGATAGGGGGGCGATCCGATCGACGCCGGTAAGCCGCGCGACACCTCTGAGCTCCGAAGGCTCTCCCCGGCCGGACCGGGCAGGCGGGTCCTCTCATGGCTCAGACGCTCAGACGAACAGGATCCCCTCCGGGTGCTTGGTGAGCAGCAGGTACAGGCCGACCGCGACCAGGTCGGACACCACGTCGTTGCGCCCCACCTCCGGCAGCAGGAACTGGTGGATCAGCTCGGCCGCCGGCACGATGCCGGTCTCGATGTTGTGCAGCAGGAAGCGGTAGATCCGCAGGCTGTAGGGATAGCCGGTGATCATCTCGCGCACCGCGTAGATGCTCTGGAAGTCCTGGCTGGCCTGCCAGACGCTGGCGTAGCGCCCCTTGAGGCGCGGGCGGTCGGCGCTCACCGGCCGGCCGCTGCGCGCGCGGTTGCGCGCCGCCACCTGGTAGCCGAGGTCGATGAAGCTCTCGAGCGCCTCGACATCGCGCGGGCCGGTCTGGCGCAGCACGTCGCCGGTGCGCTCCAGGATGGCCTCGACGTCCTCGAACATCCCGGTCTCCATGTAGACCAGGAGCTGGGCCGTGACCAGTGGGATGAGCAGCAGGATCGGCCCGTAGTTCACCTTGCCGCCCAGCCGGTTGCGGGTGCTCTCGCGCTGCGCCTCGAACGCCAGGTCGTAGATGCACTCGGGCTGACGGCCGGCCGCCAGCAGACGGTCGGCGAGGTCGTAGAACTGCCAGCCGCTGTTGACCCCGGCGACCAGGACGTGCTCGGTCTTGGGGCCGAGCGGGGCGTGGGCCGTCCACTGCCTGCCGCCGTGCCGCTTGCCGAGCGGCACCAGGGTCTGGCAGAGGATCGAGTTGCGCAGGATCTCGCGGCGGACGTCCATCGGGGCGAGGCATGGCCTCAGGGCGAGAGCGCCGCCTCGGTGGCGCGGCGCAGGGCGTCCGGCGAGCCCACCTGCTCGACCAGCGCGGCAAGCTTCCTGGCGACGCTGCCGCTGTCGAGGCGGGCGACCGCCTCCGCGACCCCCTCGGCGATCGACCTGGCGCGGCCGGCCAGGTAGAGCGCGGCGCCGCTGTTGAGCGCCACCAGGTCGCGCTTGGGGCCGGTCTCGACGCCGTGCACGATGCGCAGGAAGTCGCGGGCGTTCGACGCCGCGTCGCGCGGCGCCACCGCCGCCTGAGGGGCGCTCGCGAGACCGGCCTGCTCGGGCGTCAGGGTCAGGTCGATCGGCTCGCCGCCGCGGAAGCCGCGCAGGCGGCTCGGGCCGCAGATCGAGATCTCGTCCAGCCCTTCGCTGCCGTGCACCGCCAGGGCGCTGTGCAGCCCGAGGGCGCGGAACAGGGAGGCGAACAGCTCGAGCTGGTGGCCGCGGTTGACGCCGAACATCCGGTATCTGAGCTTATAGGGAGTGAAGATGGGCACGGTGAGATGGTACGGCGTCGGCACCGGGATGGCGTTGGCCGCCATGGCCTGGCCGAAGTGCCCCAGGTGGGCGAGCTCGGGGCTCAGGAAGAGCGGCGACAGGAACGCCACGCCGGTCGTGGCCAGCGCCCGCTCCAGCTGCGGCAGGGTCAGAGCCGGCACCTCGATGCCCACGGCGCGCAGCACGTCGGCGCTGCCGGTGACGCTGCTGATCCCCCAGAACGACTGCTTGGCGACCGCCAGGCCGGGCTCTCCCACCACCAGCGCGGCGAGGGTCGAGACGTTGATCTTGCGGATGCCGCTGCCGCCCGAGCTGGAGATGTCCATCAGCTCCGCCGGCAGCTCGATGGGGTAGGGGCCGGTGACGCTCGCCATGCCGTCGAGGATGCCGAGCAGCTCGGCGAGCGTCTCGCCCTTGGTCTGCGCCGCCACCGAGAAGGCGAGGAGGCGCCAGCCGGTGGCGTCCTCGCGCAGCTGGGTGGCGACGAGGCCGGCGGCCTCGGCGCGGCTGAGGTCCTGCCTGGCCATCAACTGGCGGATCAAGCGCAGCTCTTCGCTCATCGACGAGGCCTCCGCTCCTCGGTTCGCCGCAAAACTACGAAAAGCGATGATAGCTGAAGCGCCTTCCGCACCGAATGCGGGCGGCGGGCGCGGTGGCTCGCGCCTGCGAGGGAGCAAACGGAGCCATCACAGCCGCGGCCGTTGCCGTGCGCCCGCGCCGCGGGATAGCATCCGCGCCGTGGACTTCTCCCTGACCGACGAGCAGCGGGCCATCGCCGAGGCCGCCAGGGCCTTCGCCCAGAAGGAGGTGGACCCGATCGTCGACGAGATCGACGAGACGCAGCGCTTCCCGCGCGAGGTGATGGCCAAGGCCGGAGAGCTCGGCTTCCTCGGCGTCATCTTCCCCGAGGAGTACGGCGGCGCCGGACTCGGCTACGTCGAGTACGTGCTCATCGTCACCGAGCTGTCGCGCGTCGACCCCTCGGTGGGGATCAGCGTCGCGGCTCACAACTCGCTGTGCAGCAACCACATCTTCAAGTTCGGCAGCGACGAGCAACGGCGCCGCTGGCTCACCCCCCTGGCCTCGGGCCAGAAGCTCGGCGCCTGGAGCCTGACCGAGCCGGGAGCGGGCTCCGACGCCGCCGGCACCCGCACCCGCGCCGAGCGGGTGGCGGGGGGGTGGGTGCTCAACGGCGCCAAGACCTTCACCACCCATGGCCGCGAGGGCGACGTCTGCGTGGTGTTCGCGGTCAGCGACCCCGACGGCAGGCGCGGCCACAACATCTCCGCCTTCGTGCTCGACCGCGGCATGGAGGGCTTCCGCGCCGGCAAGAAGGAGAACAAGCTCGGCATCCGCGCCTCGGACACCTCCGAGGTCATCATGGAGGACTGCTTCGTCGGCGAGGACCGCCTGCTCGGCGAGCCGGGAGAGGGGTTCGTCCAGGCGCTGCGCATCCTCGACGGCGGCCGCATCTCGATCGCCGCGCTCGGCCTGGGCACCGCCCGGGGGGCATTCGACACCGCGCGCGCCTACGCCAAGGTGCGGCAGCAGTTCGGCCAGCCGATCGCCAGCTTCCAGGCGGTGCAGTTCGCGCTCGCCGAGATGGCCACCTCGATCGCCGCCGCCGAGGCCCTCACCCTGGCCGCCGCCGAGGCCATGGACCACGGGCGGCCGGTGACCCGCCTCGCCTCGCAGGCCAAGCTCTTCGCCGGCGAGTCGGCGGTTTTCTGCGCCGAGCGCGGGGTGCAGATCCACGGCGGCTACGGCTTCATCAAGGACTACCGCGCCGAGAAGTACTTCCGCGACGCGAAGATCTGCACCATCGGCGAGGGCACCAGCGAGATCCAGCGGCTGGTCATCGCGCGCCAGCTGCTCAAGGCGCGCTGATGTCCGCCGCCGGCCCGGCCCCCTCCGGCGAGCGCGGCGGCCCCGGCCCTGACGGCGAGCTCGGCGGTCCCGGCGGCCCGGCCGCTGCCGGCCGCCGCGGCGACCGCCTGGGCGGGCTGACGCTGGACGACCTGGCCGAGCGCATCCTGGTCCGCCAGCCGCGGGCCCTCGGCCGCGCCATCACGCTGCTCGAGACGGCATCCTCCGGCGGCGGCCCCGGCGGCCCCGGAGAGCCGCCGCGGCAGCTCGTCGCGCGCCTCTATCCGCGCACCGGCCGGGCGCGGGTGATCGGGGTCACCGGGCCGCCCGGAGCGGGCAAGAGCACCCTGGTGGACCGGTTGGCGCGCCACGTCCGGCGGAGCGGCGCCACGGTGGCGATCCTGGCGGTCGATCCGACCAGCCCGTTCACCGGCGGCGCGCTGCTCGGCGACCGCATCCGCATGCAGGCGCTGTACACCGACCCGGGCGTGTTCATCCGCTCGATGGCGACGCGCGGCGCGATGGGCGGCCTGGCGCGCGCCACGCGCGACGCCGTCGATCTGCTCGACGCGGCGGGCTTCGACCTGGTGCTGGTCGAGACGGTCGGGGTGGGCCAGGACGAGGTGGACGTGGTGCGCACCGTCGACACCGTGGTGGTGGTGACGGTGCCGGGGCTGGGCGACGACATCCAGGCGATCAAGGCGGGTATCCTGGAGATCGCCGACGTCTTCGTCATCAACAAGGCCGATCGCGAGGGCGTCGAGCGCACCTGGAAGGACCTGCACATGATGCTGTCGCTGGGCGAGCATGGCGCCTGGCTGCCGCCGGTGGTCAAGACGGTGGCCAGCCGCGACGAGGGAACCGAGCTGCTGGCGCAGGAGCTGGAGCGGCACCGCGAGCACCTCCTGGCCAGCGGCGAGCTGGCGGCGCGCCGGCAGTCGCACCTGCGGCTGCGCGTCGAGACGCTGCTCAAGCAGCGGGTGGTGGCGGCGGCGGACCGGCTGCTGGGCCTCGACCGCGAGGTGGAGCGGGGGTTCGCGGCGCGTCTCGACCCCTACAGCGTGGCGGACCGCCTGTTCGAGGGCGTGGTCGAGGCCGCCGGGCACGCGGACGCCGCGGGCGCGGCACCCGCGGCGGCACCCGCGGAGGGCAGGGCTCCCGCTGACGCGGCGACCGTGGCCGGCGGGCCGGAGGCACCATGATCCGCGGCGTCGATCACCTGGGCATCGCCGTGCGGTCGATCGCCGAGGCGCGCAAGTTCTACGAGGCGCTGGGTCTCGCCGTCGAGGCGGTGGAGGAGGTGGCGTCCGAGCAGGTGCGGGTGGCGATGATCCCCTGCGGCGGCACGCGCATCGAGCTGCTCGAGGCGACGGGCCCCGAATCGCCGATCGCCCGCTTCCTCGAGCGCCGCGGCCCCGGGCTGCATCACGTCTGCCTGGCGACCGGCGACCTGGCCGCCGACGACGCCCGGCTGCGCGGCGCCGGCTACGAGCTGCTGCGCGACCGGCCGTCGCGCGGCGCCGGCGGCTGCTGGGTGCAGTTCGTGCACCCGAAGAGCGCCGGCGGCGTCCTGGTCGAGCTGTCGCAGCCGGGTGGAGAGGCGGGCCTCGGGCGCGCCGTGCGCCCCGGCGGCGCCCGCTCCC
>JASLEW010000039.1 GCA_030150965.1 Thermoanaerobaculia bacterium
CGGAGGCCCTGCGCCGGGAGCTGCGCGCGGAGCCGCGCGGCGGCCCGGCGCAGGGCCTCCGCCGGGGTGCCCCTGCGGTTCTGGAAACGGCCGCGGTGGGCCGCCGCCGCGCTCGCCTCGGCCGCCGTGCTCGCCGCCGCCCTGGCGGTCCTGGTCCGGGTCCAGGAGCCGCAGCCCGGGGCGCCGCTTCCCGAGTACGAGGCCGCCGAGGTGAACGGCGGCGAGGCGGCCCTGCGCGGCGGACCCGCGCCGTCCGGCGCCCCGGCCGGCGCCTCGCTCCCCCTCCTGCTCCATGCGGGCAGCCGGCTGGAGGTCGCGGCCCGCCCGAAGACCTCGGTCTCCGGCCCGGTCGCGGCCCGCCTGTTCGCCGCGCGGCCGGGGGAGGCGCCGCGCGAGCTGAATCCGGCAGTGCAGGAGGTGGCGGAGAGCGGCTCCGTCCGCCTGGCCGGCACCGTCGGCGACGACCTGGACCTCGCGCCCGGCGCCTGGTCGCTGTGGCTGATCGTGGGGAGACCGGGGGAGCCGCGGGACGCCGCGGCGGCCCTGCGCTCGCCCGCCGCCGCCACGCCGGGCTGGACCGTGCGGCGGCGCGCCTGGACCGCCTGGCGGGTGGCCGGCCTGCAGGTCGGCGGGCAGGGCGCGGCGCCGTAGAGCAGGACCGGCACCGTGGATGCGGCGGCGCCCGGCAGCTCCAGGGCGGCCGGCGGCAGCACCGCGGTGGTGAGGGCGGCAAGGGGCAAGGGGGGCAGGAGGGTAGGGCAGGAGGGAGGTGCCTGACGAAAGAGCCTGAAGGCTTGCGTTCCCGTTGGCCCAGCGGCAGGACGCTTCTCCGTGCCGCACTCCTCGCCACCGCCGGGCTGTGGCCGGCCGGAGCGCCCCGGGTCGAGGCCCTCGACGTGGCCTTCACCGGCTGCACCGAGATGCAGCGCGACGGCCCGGTGTGCGTGTTCTGGGAGAGGAGCCAGGCCGGCCCGAGGGGGCGATGGGTCCAGCTCCCCGGCGAGATGCGGCTGTGGGTCCAGCCCCCTGCCGGGACGCGCCGGCTGTGGCTGCACACCGAGGGAGAGGGCAGCCGCCCCCTGGCGGTGGCCGATCACCTGGTCAGCCTCCAGGTCCCGCCCGCCGCCCGGAGGATCGAGGTGCGTGCCCTGATCCCCGAGGGGATGGCGGTCTGGAGCCTGCGGTGCGCCCGCTACCGGCTGCCGTCCTGGTGGATTCCGGCGCCGTCCGACGCCACCCCCGAGGAAACGAGCGCCTGGATGCGCACCCTGGAGGAGCAGCTGCCGCGGGCGCCGCGCGAACTCGCCGGTCCTATCCTGCGGCGGCTGGCCGGGAGTGCGAAGGACGAGAGACAGGAATTCCTCTACCGGCGGTCCATGATGGCCTATGCCGCGGCCGGACAGCCGCTCGGTGAGGTGCTGAGAGGCACTGCGGTGGCATCCGCCGTCATCAGCCGTCATCGGTTCCAGGAGGCGCAGCAGCTCCTCGACACCCTCGCCGCGGATCAGCCGCAGCCGGCATTCACCGATGCCCGGGCGCTGGTAGCAATCGCCTACACCCGCGGTGTCCTGGCACGCCAGGACGGCGATCTGCGCACCGCGTTGCGCGAGCTGCACGGCGCCGCCGACCTCGCCGGCCGGCTGCGCCTCGACCCGCGCTGGCCCGGTGCTATTTGGGGGGAGAACTGGCCGGACGCCACCGGCCAGGAGGAGGCGCTGGTGCTGCAGGATCTGGGACGCGGGACCGACGCCAACGCGATCTTCCAGCGCCTGGAGAAACGGGCGGTGGCGGTCGTCCGCTACCTGGAGGCCCATCTCATGGGTCCCGTGCCCTGCAACCAGCAGGAGCAGCTGCCCAGCAACCAGGGCTGGACCCTGCTGATGCAGCAGGAGGCCTCCGGTAATAGGGTGGAACCAGGTGACTCCGCACCGCTCCACCTCCTGGAGGGGGCGCGGGACATCATCGCCCGCGGCGGCTGCTCGGACCAGGCGCGCATCGACGTGCCGATCAGCCTGGCCCTTGCCGAGTGGCAGGCGGGCGACGCGGCCGGCGCCCGCCGCTCGCTGGCGGAGGCGGACCGCATCGCCGTCACCGTCCAGGCCGCCGCGCGGCGTCCTCCATCGTCGCTGCCGGCTTCGCCCCCGCCGCCAGGAGCGCTCTCGGCCTCATCGGCGCGAGCGCGGCCCTTGGCGTCATCTCCGCCGATGGCGCCAAGGGCGCCAATCACGCCATCGGAGCCCTCTCCGCTTTCCTCTCCACCCTCTCCACGTCCTCGCCCTATACCCCCTCCACCCTCTCCATCCTCCCCAGCACCGCCGGCCGCCGGCTCCCCTTCGGGCTGCGGCCTCGACCGGGCCGCCGCCGCCATGACGCCGGAGCAGCAGCTCTGGCGCTACGAGCTGGAGGCGCGGCTGGCAATCGCCGCGGGTGCGGCTGGGCGGGCTCTGCAGCTCTACGGCTGCCTGGAGCGCCTGGCCGAGGGCCGCCTCTCGCCGCCCGGGCTCTGGCTGGCGGCCTACGGCAAGGCGCGGGCCTACGAGAAACTCGGCAACGTCCCCCAGGCGCTGGCCTCCTACCGCCAGGCCGAGGCGCTGATCGACCAGCAGAGCTTCGACGTGCCGATCTTCGACGGGTCCAGGACGTTCCTCGCCCTGCGCGAGCGCGGCACCCGCGATTTCCTCGGGCTTCTGGTGGGGCTCGGACGTGCGGACCAGGCCTTCGCCGAGGTGCGCCGCGCCCGCTCCCGCCTGCTGCGGCAGCTCGACCGGTCGGAGCGCCTGGTCGCGCTCCCCCCCGCCCAGCGGGCGCAATGGCAGCAAAGCATCTTCGCCTACCAGCAGCGGCGGGCCGAGGTCGAGGAGAAGGCGGCGGACGACTGGCGGCTCGCGGCGGACGAGCTCGCGCGCGTGCGCGCGGCCAGGGACCAAGCGCAGCGCGACCTGCGGCAATCCCTCGACGCGGCGTTCGCCGTCCTCGGCAGGGGCAGCGGCGAGTTGGCGCCGCTCCTGCCGGGAGAGTGCGTGCTCGCCTACTACGATCTCGGCGCTGGGCACGGGGTCGGCTTCGCCGCCCGCGCCGTTCCAGGTGCGGGCGGGCACCCGGCGGAGGGCGCCGCCCCCAGCCGCGGCGCACCGGCGGCGGCGGTCAGGATGGCCGTCCTCGATTGGCCGTTGCACCCGGAGTTGCATCCCGCCCGCCTCGCACCGCGCCTCCTGGGGCCGTTCGGCGACGAGATCCGGCAGGCGCACCGCGTCCGGGTGCTGTCGTCCGGCGCGCTGAAGGAGGTCAATTTCCACGCCCTGCCCTTCGACGGCGACATCCTGCTGACGAAACGGCCGGTGGTCTATGGCCTCGACCTGCCGGTGCGGGTGGTGCCGCCGGGGGCGGTACCAGGAGCGGCGCCAGCGGCAGGAGGGCGCGGAGCGCCCGGTGGGGTGGCGCCGCCGCGTCCCGGCGGCCCCCTCCGGGCCGTCATCCTCGGCGACCCGCGGGGCGACCTGCCCGCGGCCCGCGACGAGGCCCGCGCCGTCGAGCAGGTGCTGGCCGCCGACGGCGGCTGGCGGATCAAGGTGCTGCCGGAAGATGCGAGCGCCGCCACCCTCTCCGGGCGGCTCGACGGCTGCGACCTGTTCCACTACGCCGGCCATGCGCGGAGCGCCGCCGACTGGAACAGCATGCTGCTGCTCGCCCGCGGCGCCGCCCTGACCCTTCCGGACCTCCTGGCGCTCCGCCGGGCGCCCTCCTGGGTGGTGCTCTCGGGCTGCGACACCGGGAAGCAGGAGGCCGGCGCGGCGTTCGAGGTCCCGAGCCTGGCGCACGCCTTCCTCTTGGCCGGCGCGCGCGGCGTGGTGGCGGCGGTGCGGCAGGTCGACGACGCCACGGCGCGCGACCTCTCGGTCGCCCTCTACCAGAGCTGGCAGGGCGGCCCCGACCTCGCGGCCGGCCTGCGAAAGGCGCAGCTCGCCCTGTACCGGGCGCAGACCGTCGGCTGGGAGAGCTTCCGCCTGTTCGAGCCATGACCCGCCGTCCGGTGCGCCCCGGTAACACGCCGGCTGTCAGAAGCGCCTCTCCGATTGCGAATGGACTCCTATCGATGCCGCGCTCGACCGCCGACGCGCGGCCGGCGAAATGAGGTGAATCATGCTTCCGCGTTCCCGTGGGATGAGAATCGTGCTGGCTCTCGCAGCGCTGGGCGTCGCCGCCCTCCTCAGCTGTCAGACACTGGGCTGGTCCCCCTGGAGGCCCACGCCCACCGGCGCCGCCAGCCCCTACGCGCAATGGCGTTTCATCGCCCTGCGGCGTGCCGGGGCCGCCGCCTGCCCGGACGTCGGCGCGGCCTGGCGGGGCAGGCCCCTGTTCAACGTCGCCCGCCGCGCCCAGGACGACCCCGCCGTGCAGGCGGCGGCCGATAGCCTCGACCGGTTCTGCGTCTACGAGCTGGCGGCGCAGGCGGGAAGGATGGGTAGGGAGCTGCCGCCGCCGCCGGCGAGCCCCGACCTGGAGCAGGTCGCGCCGGACGTGGCGGCGGTGGGCATCTCGGGCTCCGACGATCTGCCGCAGATGACGGCGCCGCTGCTCAACGCCCGGTTCGAGCACGAGGCGGGCATGACGGGCCCATCCTCGCCGGCCGCTCTGGCCGCGGCTCCGGTTCCTCCGGTCCCCGCGGTCACCCGCTTGAGCTTCCTCGACACCCAGCCGGACGGCCTCGGCGTTCCTCAGATCCGCGGCAACTCCGCCCACGGCTACACGGTGGCCCATCTCGGCGCCGAGCTGATCTGCGGCGCGGGGCGCTCCTGTCCGCAGATCGCGACCCGCCTGGCGATGCCGCTCCTGGGCTTCGACAGCCAGGAGCCGCAGGCGTCCCCGGCCGACCACCAGCATGGCGGCTACTTTGGCCTGGTAGGCGACGTGGCGACGGCCATCGTCGACGAGGTGAACGCCTGGCAGAGCGCGGGCGCGCCGCGGCACCTGGTCCTCAACCTGTCGCTGGGCTGGGACCCCGCGCTCACCCGCCGCGGCACGGAGGCGCCGCCGCGGGCCGTCCCCGAGAAGCCGGCCGCCGCCCCCGAGACCGCCGTGGAGGCGATGACCACGCCGGCCCGCTCGGTGCACGAGGCGCTGAGGTACGCCGCGCAGTGCGGCGCCCTGGTGATCGCGGCGGCGGGCAACGTCAGCAGCGGGACGCCGCACGGCTTCGGGCCCCTGC
>JASLEW010000058.1 GCA_030150965.1 Thermoanaerobaculia bacterium
CTGCAGCCAGCCCGCCGCCTCGGGCGCGGCGACCACGCCGGCCGGGGCGCTGCCGGCGGCGGCCGGCAGCATCCAGGTGGAGACGTGCAGCACCGTGCCGTCCGCCAGCCGGTGGTGGAACTCGTCACCGGCGCGCGGCGCGCCGCCGGCCGCGAAGACCGGATCGACGGGCGCCCGCGGGTCCGGCTCCTGCACCAGGACCAGGAAGGCGGCGGCCCCGGCGGCGGCAGGACCGGCGGCGGCCGGGAGGGGGCCGGGCGCAGCCGGCGCCGCCCCGCCGTCCGCGGCCACTCCCAGGTAGTTGACGACCAGGCCCGCGCGCCGCAGCTCCCAGCGATAGATACGCTGCCGCTTCGCCGGCGGGTCGGCGAACGGCGGCACCCCACGCGCGGCGAGCGCCGCGGGCGCCGGCCAGGCGCCGGTCGCCGAGCGCGCGTTCTCGGCCTCCAGCAAACCCTCCTGCAGCTCGCGAAAGAGGCGCTGGTCCTCGCCTTCCAGGGTGCGGAAGGCGCGCTGCCAGGGCATCAGGCCGCGCGCGCCGGCCGCCGCGCTCCCGGACGGCGCCGCACCGCGCCGGCCGCCCGAGAGCCGGGCGGAGGCGGCGCCGGCGCCCGGCTCGGGGGCCGCTCCCTCCTCGACGCTCCCGGCGAGGTAGATCCAGACCGCGGCGACGATCAGCAGCGCCACGCGCAGCACGTTCCAGGTCTCGGCGCGCGTGGCCGGCGGCCGCACCGCCACCGTGCGCCAGGCCGGCGCGGCACCGGGCGGCGCTCCGGCGGACGGCGAGGAGGCTCCGGAGTGCGCGGGCGGGACGGGCGCTCGGCGGCGGCGGCGGATGGGCGGCATGGGGGGGCGGCGATGGGACGGGAGGTTCGGCTCGCGGTCTCGGACGCGGTCCCTAGTGTATGCCCGGTGCGATTGACGCACCTCTTGCAAGTCGAAAAAGTGGTACTATGAATTCAGTTATCACCTCCCTGTTGGCGGATCCGGCCGCTGGATTGCTGTAGAGGATGGCCGACCCGCAAGGGAGTTGGAACGAGAGCACGGGCGCTCTGTCGCCCCAGCCCCAGGGGAGAGAGTGGTGCAGGAGAGAGCTGTTCAGGAGGAGGTATGGCGAGAAAGTCTTTGCGACCGGCGATCGTAGTCCTCATCATCGCCCTGGCCTGTGCCGTGGCCGTGCCACCGCAGGCCCATGCATCGCCCTTTGCCACGAGCTCGGAAGGGTCGCCGCTGGTCAAGCTCTGGAGCTCGGCGCTCGACTGGCTCCACCGCGTCTGGTGGCCGGGACCCTCCACCTCACCCAGCGGCTCGCCCTGGTACAAGTTCGGGGCCGGCCACACCAGCGATGGACATACGGTGACCAAGTCCTCGCTGGGCATGAACTAGGTGGGGCCGAGGCGCGACAGCTGGCGCCGGTGGCGCCGGCGGAGCACCGTCACGAGCCGTCGCGAGTCGCAGCTCGAGAACGGCTTGATCTTTTCAATCCAGCTCGTCTTGGGGGTGCCGCGTGGGCGAACATCCGACTGCAGCGGAGCTTGAGCAATTCGTCGCCGGCGGCCTTGCACCGCACCGGATGCGCACGGTCGTGCGTCACCTGTTGAACGGCTGCCGGCCCTGCCGGGCGGAGATCGCCGTCCATGCCCATCCGGGTGCCCGGCAGGCCGCGGATGGCCATCTCATTCCCGCGGCCGAGGACCTGGGCCGGCTCCCGGCCTGCGCTGCCGAGGCGGAGCGGCCGGCACCGCCGGAGCGCCTGGAGCGGGAGCGCCTCGAGGTCACCGCCGAATACGACCATGCCATCGACCGCGCCCTCTCCTCGGTGGCCCGCCACGGCGCGCAGACGCCATGCGAGGCGAGGGAGGCCAGGGAGATGAAGAAGGTCGAGCAGGTGCTGAGCGTCCTCGCGGAGAGCGGGATCGCCGGCTTCTGCGCCCTCCCCCATCACCTGCGCGGCCTGCCGGGCTTCGAGGCGCTGCTCGAGAGAAGCTGGGCGGTGCGCCACGACGACCCTCGCCAGATGGTGCAGCTCTGCGAGCTGGCGACCGTGGTGGCCGCCGGCCTGCGGCCCGAGCGCTACGGCGCCGAGCGGGTGTGCGACCTGCAGTGCCGCGCCGCGATCGAGCTGGCCAACGCCTACCGCGTCATCGGCCGCACCGACGAGGCCCAGGCGAGCGTCAACCAGGCGCTGGAGTTCTTCCGCCGGGGGACGCAGGACCGCCTGATGGCGGCCCGCCTGTTCGTGGTGCAGGGGCACGTCTCGAGCGACCGCCGGAACTTCGACACCGCGCTCGCCGCCTTCGACAGCGCGCTCAAGGTCTACCGGCAGTGCGGCCAGCCGCACCAGGTCGGCGACACCCTGATCAAGAAGGGCGTCTGCTGCGGCTACGCCTGCCGCAGCGACGAGGCGCTGAAGCTGCTCACCGAGGGGCTGGCCATCGTCGATCCGGACACCCATCCGGAGCTGGCGCTGCTCGCCGTCCACAACATCGCCAACATCCTGGTCGACTGCGCCAGCTACCGCGAGGCGCGCACCCTGATCTGGCGCCACCTGCCGCTCTACGACCGCTTCGGCGGCCGGGTCCTGCGCCTCAAGCTGAAGCTGCTGGAGGGCCGCATCCACGCCGGCATCAACGAGCCCGAGCGCGCCGAGCGCGACCTGGAGGAGGCACGCCGCGGTTTCAGCGAGATCGGCCAGCCCTACATGGCCAGCCTGGTGCTGCTCGACCTGGCGGCCCTGCATCTCCACGAGGGCCGCGACGACGACGCCCGCCGCGAGGCGCTGGATGCGGCCGACATCTTCCTCGGGCTCAACATCGGACGCGAGGCCTCGATGGCGATGATGCTGCTCAAGTCGATCGTGAAGTTCCGCCTCGCCACCACGACGGCCCTGCTGGAGCAGATGGCACAGTTCATGCGCGCCGCCGAGCACGACCCGCAGGTGAGCTTCCACAAGTACCTGTCCTAGGCAGGCGAGGGGGGCGCCACGGGCGCGGGCCCGACGCGCCGGGACGGCGACGCGGAAGGCGGGGCAGGGGGCGCCCGCCGGACGTCCCCCGTCTCCCTTCCTTCGGTCCTGCGGCCGCGCTCCTAGTCGCTCTCGCCGCCGGCGCCCTCGGCACGGTCCTCGACGCCGCGGATCAGCTTGCGCAGCGACACCATCACCATCGAATCCACGTCCTCCTGGGTGACCGCCTGCCTGGCGCGCGCCGGGGAGAGCGGCGGCGTCACCGCCTTCTCCCAGGACTCCGGCTCGCCGTGCATGTTCTCGAGCAGCCGCTGCAGGCGGTCCTCGGCCGGGCTCTCGCCCCGGGTGTAGGGATAGGCCACGGCAAAGAGGCGGGCCGGCGAGAAGTGGATGACCCGCAGGATGCTCAGCAGGTGCTTGAGCTTGAACTCCAGGCCGCCGCGCATCAGGCGGGTGATCGTGCCCACGCTCCAGCCAAGCTCCCGCTCGACATCGCGGTAGGTGAGATTGGACAGCCGGATGGCCGACTGGAGCATCGCGGTGATGCGCGCTCCCTCGGATTTGGACAGGTCTCGGGGGCCTCCGGAGCCGCCACCCTCTTGCCAAGGACCAGTTTGACGTCGCGACTTTCTCATTGGTTCTTTTACCCTCTCCAAGTGACATCCGCTATGGTAGCGCATTTCCTGGCAACGCGATAGTCATTAGGGCAATCTTCCCCCGAGTTTGGTCACCAGGAAGTTGCGGAGGGGAACGCGCTGGCGGCAGGTTTGGCCCGAGCGCCGTGGTGAGCCGGTGACGCGGTGCACAGGGCACCTCCACCCAACGCTGTGTGGTGAGCGGTGGGCGGTACTCGCAATTCCGGGCTCGAAGATTCATCTTTCGCTGATCGAGTGTAATCAGCCGGGGAGGAATCCACAAGGGGAGAGACGCTCCCCGCCTGCCGCTCATCCCGGGTTTCGCCCGATCCGGTGCTTGCGGCCTCATCTGCGGCTATACTAAGCAGCTGTCGAGCACAGCGGCTCACCGCAGCGCTGCCGTGGCCTCCGCGAGGCCGTGGATGCTCGTCGGGTCCCTGTCGCCATGAGCCAGCCGTTTGCACCCCTGCCGTTGCGTTTTGCCGATCCTGGAGCGGCCGCGGCGACGGCCGCGCCCGTGCCGGCG
Source organism: Thermoanaerobaculia bacterium (assembly GCA_030150965.1). Classification (GTDB taxonomy): domain Bacteria; phylum Acidobacteriota; class Thermoanaerobaculia; order Multivoradales; family UBA5704; genus JASLEW01. The sequence continues at coordinate 4,127 of JASLEW010000058.1, forward strand.
ATGTCCGACGGCAACGGCGACAGCGCACCCGACAGCGTGGCACGCCTGCCGCAGCCGGCGTCCGGCGCCGGCGGACCCGCTCCGGCGGGCGCCGCCGCCGAGGCGGCCCACCCACCGGCCGCTCCCGCGGGGCTGGAGGGCGCCTTCGCCCAGCTGTTCGAGCGCCACGTGCTGGCGATGGCGCTGGCCGACGCCGAGAGCGGCAGGTTCCTGGCGGTCAACGGTGCCGCGCTCCTGCTGTTCGGCGTCCGCCGCGAGCAGTTCATGGCCCAGACCATCGGCCAGCTGCTCGCCGAGAGCGAGGCGGTGGCTCCGGGCGGCGGCTACGGACGCGGCGGGGGGCCGGTGGCGGCGGGCGCCGCCTCCGGGCCGCGCCAGCGGCGCTGGACCTGCCGCCGCGGCGCGACGGTGATCGCCGCCGAGCTCGCCGCCGATCCCATCCCCTTCGCCGGCCGTCTGGCGCGCGTCTTCCTCGCCCGCGACATCACCGCCGAGATGGCCGAGCGCGAGCAGCGCCGCCAGGCCGAGCAGGCGCTCTCCGCCTCGGAGCGCCGCTACCGGCTGCTGTTCGAGCGCAACCTGGCGGGCGTGTTCCGCTGCTCGCCCGACGGCCGCACGCTGGACTGCAACGAGGCCTTCGCCCGCATCGTGGGCTTCGCCTCGCGCGAGGACTGCCTGGCCACCGCCAGGAGCGGTCTCCATATGGAGCGCGAGCAGCGCGAGCTGCTGGTCCACCGTCTGCGCGAGATGGGCACGCTCACCAGCGAGGAGCTGGCGCTCAGGCGCGTCGACGGCGAGACGGCGTGGGTGCTGGCCAACCTCACCTGGCTGGACGCCGGCCATCCGGAGCGGGGTGAGGCGGGCGAGACGGCGGAGACCGGCGAGGCCGAGATCATCGAGGGGACGCTGGTGGACATCACCCAGCGCAAGCAGGCCGAGAACCTGATCATCCACCAGGCCTACCACGACGCGCTCACCGGCCTGCCCAACCGGCTGCTGTTCCATGACCGGCTGACGCAGGCGCTGGCCCAGGCGCGGCGCCACGGGCACGGCCTGGCGGTGCTGTTCTTGGACCTCGATCAATTCAAGATGGTCAACGACACGCTCGGCCACCAGGCCGGCGACCGCCTGCTGCGCGAGGTCGCCGCCCGGCTGACCGCCGCCGTGCGGGCCGAGGACACGGTGGCGCGGGGAGGCGGCGACGAGTTCACCGTCCTCCTGCCGCACATCGCCCAGGCGGACGACGCGGCGCGGGTCGCCCAGAACCTGCTGCGGGTGGTGAGCGTGCCGGCGGAGATCGACGGCCACCGGTTCTTCCTCACCACCAGCATCGGCATCGGGACCTTCCCCGCCGACGGCTCCGATCCCGAGGACCTGCTGACCGGCGCCGACATCGCCATGTACCGCGCCAAGGAGCAGGGGCGCAACGGCTATCAGCTCTGCACCCCGGCGCTGAGCACCCGGGCGATGATGCGGCTGACGCTGGAGCAGGAGCTGCGGCGCGCGCTGGAGCGCTCGGAGCTCCAGCTCTACTTCCAGCCGCAGATCGACCTGGCGCGGGGCGGCCCGGGGGCGATCGTGGCGCTCGAAGCGCTGCTGCGCTGGCGCTACCAGGACGGCACGATCATCACCCCCGACCGCTTCATCGCCGTCGCCGAGGAGGCGCGGCTGATCGTGCCGATCGGCGAATGGGTGATCGAGAACGCCTGCCGCCAGCTGCGCGACTGGCGCGACCGGGGGCTGCCGGCGCCGCGGGTGGCGGTCAACCTCTCACCGCGCCAGTTCCTGCAGCAGGACCTGGTGCGGAGGATCGGCACCATCCTCGAGCGCAGCGGCGTCGCTCCCGCCCACCTGGTGCTGGAGATCACCGAGGGCACCGCGATGCGCAACCTCGACCGCACGATCGAGGTGATCCCGGCGCTGCGCGAGATGGGGATCCACATCGCGATCGACGACTTCGGCACCGGCCACGCCTCGCTCGTCCACCTGCAGCAGCTCGCCGTCGATGCGCTCAAGGTCGATCGCACCTTCGTCTCCGGGCTCGGCGAGGGGAGCGGGAGCCGCGGCAACCGCGCCATCGTCAAGGCGATCATCGACCTCGCCCACGGCCTCGACCTGGCGGTGATCGCCGAGGGGGTCGAGACCGAGGAGCAGCTGCGCTTCCTCGCCGACCACTCCTGCGATGCCTTTCAGGGTTACCTGGCGAGCCCGCCGCTGCCCGCCGCCGGCGCCGAGGACTTCCTGCGCCGCCGCCACCAGGACGGGGAGTGACCAGAGCCGGCGGCTCTCCAGGACCCGCCGAGCCCGCCGCCCCGCCGAGCCCCGGTGGCCGCCGGGCGGCGGGCCCACCGTAGCGCCGCGTCAGCTCCAGCTCACGGCGGTGTCGTCGAGGCCGCCGTGCTGGCTCTCGTAACGGGTGCTGCGGCGCTTGTGACGGGCGAGGTCGAATTCGGACAGGCCGATCGGCAAGTTCGATCCCTGATACTCGAACTGCTCGCGCAGCTGGCGGCGCGAGCTGCTGTCGAGGAACTTCTCGCCCCAATCGAGCGCGCTCCTCTCCTCCATCTCCAGGTGCGGCAAGAGCGCTGAGAAAAGCAGCGCATGCGTCATCCTCTTCGTCCTCATCGGTCACGTCTCCTTAGGGCGGCGGGCCCGCCCGCGGCGCGGCCGGCGGTGCTGCCGGGGACCACTCGCGCCAGCGTGGATCCGCCGCGCCGCCTTCACGTCCGGGGGAGCCTGCACCTTTCCCTCCCTTCCGTGACCGCGCGGGATCCTTGGCGGTCCCGACCTGCTCGGCTGCTCTCAGAGCAATCCTCATGCCACGAATGCCGCCCTGCCGGCCGCCGGGCCCGCCGCCGGCGGCGCCGGCAGCGGCGGCGGCGGTGGCGAGCGGGGAGCGGTGCCGGGGCGGGGCGGCGGAGGGTGGCGCCGGCGCGCCCGGCTTCGACAAGGTTTTTCCGGCCCCGCCGGACAGCCGGGGCGCGGGCCCCAATCCTGGCGCACCGGCGCGCGTCCGGCATTGACAGGAACCGTGCCGATGCATAGAATCTCTCGGCATTCCCTTTCTCAAGGAGCCAAGCCATGCGATTCGGGTCCCGCCGTCCCAGGCGCACCACGTGTCCCGCGTTCCTCTCGCCTCGCTCCAGCCCCTCGAACCCGCCGGGCCCGCGATCCTCGAGGCCCACGAGCCCCGCGAAATGGTGGCTCTGCCTCGCCGCCGTCCACCTGCTGAGCGCCGGCGCCGCCGCGGCCCAGGTGGTGGTGCCCAACCTCATCTACACCACCGTCGTCCCCTGCCGCATCCTGGACAGCCGCTCCTCGGGAGCCGGCAAGCTGCTGGCGAACACGGTGCGGACCTACAACATCGTCGGCAACACCACCGGCACCTACTTCACCGGCCAGGGCGGCCCGAGCGGCGGCTGCGCGGTGCCCGGCTTCCAGCAGAGCTCGTCCGGCGAGGCGCCGGTGCGCGGCGGCGCCCGGACGCCCGACGCCACGCCGCAGACCATCACCCAGGGCCCTCCCCAGGTGCAGGCGGTGGTGATCAACCTGGCGGTGATCAATCCGGCGGGGACCGGCACCCTCAACGCCTGGCCGACCGATCACTCCATGCCGGCCACCTCGTTGATCGACTACACCGCCGGCTCGCCGGCGGTGGCCAACGAGGTCGTGCTGGCGGTGCGCCAGGACACCCAGGGCGCCGACATCAGCGTGGTCGCCTCGACCAACACCAACCTGGTCGGCGACATCGTCGGCTACTTCAGCTCGGCGAGCGCCACCACCACCGCCGTCAACAGCAACCAGAACAACGTGTTCCTCGGCCCCGGCGCGGGCAATCCGCTGGCGGTCACCGGCTCGAACAACGTCGGGCTGGGGGTGATGGCGCTGCCGGTCCTGACCAGCGGCAGCCTCAACGTCGCCATCGGCGAAGGCGCGATGAGCGCCGGCACCGACGCCGGGGGCAACATCGGCATCGGCGCCAACTCCCTGAACAACCTCACCACCGGCGGCTTCAACATCGCGATCGGCGCCGACGCGGGCGACAACCTCACCACCGAAAGCAACAACATCTTCCTCGGCAGCAACGGCAGCCCCGGCGACAACGGGGTGATCCGCATCGGCAACACGCCGCCGCTCGGCGTCGTGCAGACCGCGGCCTATATCGCCGGGATCAGCGGCGTCACCAGCTCCGGCGGCACCGCGGTCTACATCAACGGCAACGGCCAGCTGGGGACGCTCACCTCGTCGCTGCGCTTCAAGGAGGACGTGCAGGACATCGGGGACGCGAGCGCCGGCCTGATGCAGCTGCGCCCCGTCTCCTTCCACTACCGGCCGGGGTACGACGACGGCTCGCACCTGCTGCAGTACGGCCTGGTCGCCGAGGAGGTGGCCAGGGTCTATCCGGACCTGGTGCAGACCGGCCCCGACGGCCAGCCGATCGCGGTGCGCACGCACTTCGTCAACGCGATGATGCTCAACGAGGTCCAGCGCCAGCACCGCACCATCGCCGCCCAGCAGGAGCAGATCGACCGGCAGCAGGCGCAGATCGACGAGCTGCAGCGCCAGGTCCAGGCGCTGCTGCAGCGGCACCAGGCCGCCCAGCCGCGGGCGACCGGG
>JASLEW010000117.1 GCA_030150965.1 Thermoanaerobaculia bacterium
ACCCGGCCGCGCAGACGCTCCATGCTTCGCCCGCCGCACCGCCCAGCCCGGGGCAGCGTGCGGCGCCTCGGCCGGGTGCGCGCTCCCGAGCGCCGTGGAGGTGCCGGATGCCGGGGCAGCGCCCGCAGCCGCGGCGGACCCCGGGCTGGGCGGTGCGGCGGGCGAAGCATGGAGCGTCTGCGCGGCCGGGTGGGTCGGCGGGGTCTGGGGGGGAGGCGGCGGAGCGGCGCTCTCCGGCTTGTTCTTCTCGTTCTCTTCTTCGTTCGCGGCGCCCTCGGATGTGGGGCGTAGCCACCATGGACTCAAGATGCGTTCCCTTTCTGGAGCCCGATGGGGCTCGCGTTCAGATTGCACCGCCAGTCATCGAATGGGTTGAGCGCGACCTCCTCGGCAGAGGGCCAGGGGAGGGATTGGCGGGAGCCGCGTGGACGGCCGCGCTGGCGGCAGGCGGTGCGTGGCAGGCCAGAACACCCATCACAGACCGAGGTCGGGGGGCATACAGACCAAACCGCCCTATAGTTTAGCACGGTTCGGACAGCGGCCCGGCGGCGCCTCAGGCCGGGACGCTCAATCGAAGTCGAACGGGCGCTTCGGCGGCCCCTCGTCGGGGTCTTCCTCGGCCCGGCGCAGCGCCTCGCGGAACTTCTCCTCCATCAGCCGGTCGCGGTCCTTCATCGCCGCCACCTCGCGCTGGAAGACGTCCTCCGCCCGCGCCTTCTCCTGGCCGAGCCCGTCGAGCAGCGATTGCAGGTCCTTGCCGCCCGCCGGCGGCTGCTTCGGCCGGCGGTGCGACAGCACCTCCCCGGTGGCGGCGTCGAGCACCAGCTCGGACCCGCAGTCGGGGCAGCGGACGGTCAGCTTGCCATGCTCGCTCACCGGCTGATTCTACGACGGAACACGGATGATAAAGTCGCCGCGGATGCCTGGAGTCGCCCGTCAGATCTTCCGCTTTCGCGGGCTGCTCGCGACCCTGACCGCCCGCGAGCTCAAGGCGCGCTACCGCGGCTCGGTGCTCGGCTTCCTCTGGTCGCTGGCCAACCCGCTGCTGCTGCTCGCCATCTACACCTTCGTCTTCAGCGTCATCTTCAAGCCGCGGGTGCCGGGCATCGAGCCCTACGCGCTGTTCGTGGTCTGCGGCCTCTTTCCGTGGATCTGGCTCGCCACCTCGGCGCTCGAGGGCTCCATGTCGCTGGTCGCCAACTCCGGCCTGATCCGCAAGGCGGTCTTCCCGGCCGAGCTGCTGCCCATGGTGTCGGTGCTGGCCAACGGCGTCCACCTGCTGCTCGCCCTGCCCATCCTGGTGACCGGCCTGGTCACCGCGCGCATCCTGCACTACCCGGTGGGCGGCGCCGCGGGCCTCCTGCTGCCGGCCGTCCTGCTCCTCCAGCTGCCCATGGTCTCGGGCCTGGCGGTGGGCGCCGCGGCGCTCACCGTCTACTTCAAGGACGTCCGCGACCTCCTCGCCAACCTGCTGAACCTGCTCTTCTTCCTCACCCCGATCCTGTACTCGCTCAACTCCCTGGCCGGCCGGCCGCTGTTCTGGTGGCTGGTGCGCCTGAGCCCCTTCACCCCGTTCACCACCGCCTACCAGGAGATCCTCTTCTTCGGCCGGTTGCCCACCCGGTCGCTGTGGCTCCAGATGGCCCTGGTCAGCCTCGCCGCCTGGGGCCTGGGGGCGGGCATCTTCGCGCGCCTGCGCGAGAACCTGGTCGAGACCGCATGAGGCCGCGGGCCACGATGGCCGCGGCACCCTCACTCCCGAGGCCCGTCCAATGAGCGGCGCGGCCGGCCCTCCGGTCATCCGCGTCGAGGGGGTCGGCAAGCGCTTCCGCCGCAGCCTGCCGGGCGACCGTCTGCGCACCCTCAAGAGCGCCCTCCTGGGCGGCAGGAGCCGCGGCATGGCGGCGGGCGAGACCATCCCGGCCCTGGAGGACGTGAGCTTCGAGGTGGCGCGCGGCGAGTCGCTGGGCCTCATCGGCGGCAACGGCTCGGGCAAATCGACCCTGCTGAAGCTGGTGGCCGGCATGCTGCGGCCGACCGCCGGCCGGGTGACGGTGGCCGGCCGGGTGGCGGCCCTGATCGAGCTCGGCGCCGGCTTCCATCCCGAGATCTCCGGCCGCGAGAACGTCTTCATCAACGGCGCCGTGCTCGGCCTCACCCGGCGCGAGATCGAGCGCCGCTATCGCGACATCGTGGACTTCTCCGGCCTCGGCGACTTCATGGAGGAGCCGGTCAAGAACTACTCCTCCGGCATGTACGTGCGCCTGGGCTTCGCGGTGGCCATCCACACCGATCCCGACGTCTTGCTCGTCGACGAGGTCCTGGCGGTGGGCGACGAGGCCTTCGCCCACCGCTGCGTGCGCCGCATCGAGGAGTTCCTGGCCGCCGGCAGGACCCTGCTCCTGGTCAGCCACAGCCTGGACCTGGTCACCGCCCTCTGCGACCGGGTGGTCTGGCTGGACCGCGGCCGCCAGCGCCTGACCGGCGACCCCCGCCGGGTGGCCGACGCCTACCGCCAGGCCGTCGCCGAGCAGGAGGGGGCCGAGCATCTGGCCGCCCGCCGGCAGCGCGAGGGCACGCCGGCCGCCGAGCCGGGAGCCGCCGCCGCCCCGTCCTCCCCGCGGGAGATCGCCGACGAGTCCGGCGAGGTCGTGCGCTGGGGCTCCCGGGCCGCCGAGATCCTGACCGCCCGCCTCCTCGGCCCCGACGGCAGCGAGCGCTACCACCACCACTGCGGCGATCCGGCGATCTTCGAGATCCAGGCGCGGGCCGCCCAGCCCCTCACCGACTTCGTCTTCGGCATCGCGATCAACACCCCGCGCGGCCACGAGTGCTGGGGCACCAACACCGACCTGGCCGGCTACGTCCCCGCCGAGCTGAGCGGCGAGGCCACCATCCGCATCGCCTGCCCCAACCTCCGCCTCGCCCCCGGCGACTACACCGTGGACCTCGCCATCCACGCCCGCGACGGCGCCCCCTACGACTACCACCGCAAGGCCCTGACCTTCACCGTCACCGCCGAGACCCGCGGCATCGGCGTCTACTTCCCGGAGCACCGGTGGGACTTCGCCGGCGGCGTCACCTGGCAGGCCCCGGCTCTCCATGAGCCAGCCGGCCCTGATGCGGCCGCTTCGCCGGATGCCAATGGGCCTCGTATACTTGGAAGCCCGGTGCACGGAGAGTAGCCATGGCAACGATCAGCTATGAAGTTCCGCAGAGCGCATTCGCGGCGCTTCGCATGTCTCCGGCGGAGCTGGCGCGGGAGATGCGGATTGCGGCGTGCGTCCAGTGGTACGCGCAAGGCACCATCTCGCAGGAACGGGCCGCCGAGATCGCCGGCCTCAGTCGAGCCGAGTTCCTGGAGCAGTTGTTCCGGCGCAAGGTGCCCGCATGTCAGGTGACGCTGGAAGAGCTGATCGAAGAGATCGAGCGTGAGTAGGCTGTGGATCGTCAATGCTTCACCGCTTATCTTGCTAAGCAAAGTCGGTCACCTCGATCTATTCTGCAGACTCGCTGACGACATTGTCATCCCGGACGCCGTCGTCCGCGAGATTGGAGCAAGACCGGAAGGGAAAGCGACCCTCGATGCGATCGCTTCGCTTTCCGGTGCACGGGTCGCACCCGAGGTCCCGGTTTCTGCGGGACTCGCCGCCTGGAACCTTGGACGCGGAGAGTCTCAAGTCATCAGCCTTGCCGAAGCCGCTCCTGGTTGCAGGGCCGTCTTGGACGACCGTGAAGCCCGGCGTTGTGCGCAATCCAGGGAGATATCCTTGATCGGCACGCTCGGAGTGGTGTTGCGAGCCAGGCACAGAGGCGTCATTCCAACCGCCCGTCCGATCATTGAGCATCTCCTCAGGGAAGGGCTCTACGCCTCAGAGGCGCTCATCGAGCAGGCGCTCGCTCGTCTGAGCGAGTAAGCCTTTCCGAGCCCTGGCGTGCCTGCGCTCAGCCCAGGCCCCTCGACCAGCAAGCTGCACCTCTGCATTTCCAGGTGAGCAGCTCGGAGCAAGCCGCGACGCCCGGTCAGGCCGCGGCGTGGCGTGGGACCCCGCGGCGCCGCTAAAAGGAGGTGCGAGCCGCCCTCCTCCCCGGAAGCGCGCACACCTCCCCGAGCCCTCCCCGCGGCGCGGCGGGGTGCCCACGCCGCGCCGCGGCCGTGAGCCACCCCAGCCGGCGACCTCCTCCCTCCCCCCTCTCCCTCCGCCGCTGCCCCCCCGCTCGCCGGGGCCGCCCGCCCCCACCCCGCCCGCATGGGATAGCATCGAGGCCTCAACCGCAAATCGAGATCGAGGAGGTCACCTCATGGCTGAGCCTGAGCCCGCTGCCGGACTCAACGTCAAGATCAGCGACGACGAGCTGCGGGGGCGCTACTCCAACCTGCTGCGCATCGCCCATACCCGCGAGGAGTTCATCCTCGACTTCATCAACCTGCTACCCCCCCAGGGTGTCGTCTCGGCCCGCATCCTGACCAGCCCGGGCCACCTCAAGCGCATCATCCGCGCCCTCGCCGCCAACCTGGAGCGCTACGAGCAGACCCACGGCGTCATCCAGGAAGCCCCCGAACCGGCCGCCGAGGGGAGCGTCCATTAACCGCCGCTCCACGCGGTCCCCCCGCGAAGCGCCGCTCCGGCAGCGCCTGCCGGCCGGCGCCGCCCTGCCCCTGCTGTGCTGCTGCGCCATCGTGGGAGCCTGCTCCGGCGAGCCCGCCCCGGCCTCGGCGCCGGCCGCCGAGCTCGTCGCCAGCCCCCTGCGCTGGCTCATGCTGCCGGCCGAGGAGGCCCAGGCCCGCCGCCTGGGCACCAGCCGCGAGGCCGTCGATTTCCTGGAAGCCTTCTGGCGGCGCCGCAACCCCAACCCGGGAAGCGGCACCAACGAGAGCGCCCGCCTGTTCCACGAGCGCGTGGACATCGCCGACCGCCTCTACGGCGAGGGCGACACCCGCGGCAGCCTGACCGACCGCGGCCGGGCGCTCATCCTCCTCGGCCCCCCGCCCGTCCTGCGCTACGGCCAGCGCCGCCTCCCCGCCTGGGAGCCCGGCCGCTCAGGCTCCCAGGCGGCCGGCCTCAGCCGCGTGGTCGGCGTCGAGACCTGGGTCTTCCCGCGCGCCGAGCTGCCGGCGGAGCTGGAAACCCTGGTCCGGGCCGAGGGCGGGCTGCCGGACGACGAGCCGATCGCCCTGGTCTTCCTGGCCGAGTCGCCCCGCCACACCCGCCTCCTCGAGGGCGAGCGCTTCCTCGGGCTGGCCGCCCGCGCCCTGGTGCGCGGCGCCGCGCCGCTCAGCTCACGCCGAGGAGCTCGACCTCGAACACCAGCGTGGCGCCTGGAGGGATCACCCCGCCGGCCCCCTGGCGGCCGTAGCCCAGCTCCGCCGGGATGACCAGCTTGCGCTTGCCGCCGACCTTCATCCCGGCCACCCCCTCGTCCCAGCCGCGGATCACCTGGCCGGCGCCGAGCTTGAAGCGGAACGGCTGGTTGCGGTCGTGGCTGGAGTCGAACTTGGTGCCGTTCTCCAGCCAGCCGGTGTAATGCACCTCCACCACGTTGCCGGACTTGGCCTCGGGGCCGGTGCCGGTCTTGAGGTCGGTGTACTTGAGGCCGGAGGCGGTGACCACCTCCTTTGCAGCGTTGCTGGGTTCCATGGGCTTGCTCTCCTGGGCAGCCTGCGCCGCCGCCGAAAGCGCGCCCGGGAGGAGCAGCAGGCCTGCCAGAAGAGCGCGCGCGACAGCCTTGAGGTTCATCGGTCAATCTCCTTTTCCGTGTGCAACGGAGCGCGATTGTACCCGAGCTTCCCCAGCCGCGCCCGGCGGGCCGCGACCACCGCGGCGAAGACGCTGTTGGCCACCGCGAGCATGGCGAGGAAGACGGTGGTGGCGAGCGTGTAGGTGCGGACGGCCAGCAGCGCGGGGATGCACTTGCCGCTCTGGCAGAGCAGGTTGACGATGCTCTCGGAATGCGGCTCCCGCCAGGCCTTGCGCACGCTCGGTCCGTACCCCGCGAGGTCGGCGGCGGTCGCCGCGACCGCCGAGGCCGCCGCCAGCGCCGGATCGCGGCGGATGAAGCAGCTGATCAGGAAGAGCACGGCGCCGCCCCCGACGAAGGCCCAGTCGCCGGGGTGGAACCGCCACTCGAACTCCAGCCAGCTGGCGCCCGAAACGACCAGGCAGCCCAGCGCCGTGACCCCCAGGCACCAGCTGCCGGCGCTCGCTCCCTGCGCCACCTGGATCAGCCAGCCGGTGCCGGTCAGGAAACCGAACATCAGCCAGGAGAGCGGGTGCGGCCGGATGCGCCGCTCCAGGGCGGCGCCGCGCCGCGCCATCTGCAGCAGGTACAGGGTGTAGCCGGTCACCGCCACCGCGGCGGAGAGCCAGCCCCACGCCAGCTTGCCGTCGATGGCGCCGCCGCCGACCGCGCTCAAACCACCCGCCGCCCGCCCTTGATGACCGCCGCCACCGGGTTGATGCCGTAGTGATAGGCCAGGTGCAGCAGGTTCGGCGCCGCGAGCAGCACCAGGTCGGCGCGCTTGCCCGCCTCGACCGAGCCGAGCTCGGCGCCGAGGCCGAGGCTGCATGCCGCGTTGAGCGTCGCCGCGGTCAGGCTCTCCTCGATCGACAGGCCGAGCTCGAAGACCGCCAGCACCAGCACCATCGGCATCGATTCGGTGAACGACGATCCCGGGTTGCAGTCGGTGGCCAGGGCGACCGGCACGCCGGCCTCGATCAGGCGGCGGGCCGGCGCGTAGCGGTGCTTCATCAGGAAGAAGCTGGTGCCGGGGAGCAGCACGGCGGTCACGCCGGCGGCGCCCAGCGCCGCGATGCCCGCCTCCGACACCGCGATCAGGTGGTCGGCCGAGCAGGCGCCCACCGCCGCCGCCAGCTCGGCGCCGCCCGAGTCCACGAACTCGTCGGCATGGAGGCGCGGCGCGAGGCCGTGGCGGCGGCCGGCGTCGAGCACCCGCCGCGACTCGGCGGCGTCGAACACCCCGTGCTCGCAGAACACGTCGCAGAAGCGCGCGAGGCCCGCCGCCGCCGGGATGATCTCCTCGCACACCAGGTCGAGGTAGGCGCCGCGGTCGTGGCGCGATTCGGGCGGCACCTCGTGCGCCGCCATGAGCGTCGGCACCAGCTCCACCGCGTGCCGGCCGGCGGCGGTGCGGATGGCGCGCAGCTGCTTGAGCTCGCCTTCGAGCGACAGGCCGTAGCCGCTCTTGGCCTCGGCGGTGGTGGTGCCCCAGGCCAGCATCTGGTCGAGCCGCCGGCCGACCGCGGCGGCCAGCTCCTCCTCGCTGGCGCGGCGGGTGGCGGCCACCGTCGACAGGATGCCGCCGCCGGCGGCGGCGATCTCCTGGTAGGTCCTGCCGGCCAGGCGGGCGGCGAACTCGTCCTCGCGGGTCCCCGCCCACGGCAGGTGGGTGTGCGGATCGACGAAGCCGGGCACCAGGGTGCCGCCGCCGCCGTCGAGGCGCTCCACGCCGGGGAGGTCGCCGAACGTCCGCCGCCGCTCCTCGCCGGGGCCGGCGAAGGCGATGCGCCCGCCGCGGCAGAGCACCTCGGCGCCGCGCCGGCGGTGCAGCCGCCCCTGCTCGGCGCCGCGGCGGGGCGCCGAGCCGAGCGGCGTCGCCAGCTCGGCCAGGTTCTCGATCAGCAGCGGCGGCGGCGGCGCGGCGGGACGCGGCCCGCCGGCAGCCGCGGGTTCCGGCGGCCCCACGCTCACGCTTCCCGGCGCTTGCGGGGCAGGGTGAGGACGGTGGCGGTGTTGCGCTCGTCCTCCATCTCGGCTTCCAGGATGCGCTGGAAGAGGTCGAGGTTGTTCTTGAACTTCACCTGCAGCTCGCGGCGCAGGGTGCGCAGCTCGGCGATCCTGGCCTCGAAGCGCGCGGTCTGCTCGATGGCCTGCTGCACGATGCGGTCCGCCGCCGCCTCGGCCTCCTTGACCGTCACCTCGGCCTCGCGCCGGGCGTTGGCGGTGATCTCGTCGGAGACCTTCTGCGCCCGCACCAGGGTCTGCTGCAGCTGGTGCTCGCGGCTCTCCCCCTCCTCCAGGCGCTGCTTGTAGTAGCGGTTCTCGCGCTCCAGCTTCTCGACCTGCCCCAGGCGGCCGGCCAGCTCCTCGGCGACCAGCTCCAGGAAGCGTCCGACCTCGGCCTCGTCGGCGCCCCGCAGCTTGCGCGGGAACCGCATGCGTTGGACCTCGAGCGGAGTGAGCGCCATGACGGTACCTCCACCAGCCTGGCGGGTCCCGGTGGGAGACGCCGCCGTGCCGCACCTCGAAAAGGATAGCTATCCTAGCATGACTAAAGGCGATGGGGGCGGGCGATGGGGCGGTGCTCACCGGGACCCGCGGGACCTCGGGGCCGTCCGGCTCGGCCAGCGGCCTGGCGGGACCGGAGAAGGCGGCGCGCCGGTCAGGCCCCCCGTTCCCCGCGTCCGCGCCGGGCCCTTCCCTTCCCCGCCCGCGAGCGGGCCCTGGCGAGGCTCCGCCGGAGCTGCCGGGTGAGCGACCGCGGGCGCGGCGGCCGGTCGGCGGGCGGCAGGCGGCGGAGCAGGGCGAGCGCCTGCTCTTCGAGGCGATGGAAGTCTCGCGGCGATACCGGCCGCGGCGCGGGGGCGGACGCCGCGGGGGACCCGGCCGGCGCGGCCGGCGCGGCGGCCCCGGGATCCCCATCCAGGGTCCCGGCGAGGAAGGCGTCGATCACCCCGGGATGGATGTAGTACTTGCGGCAGATGGCCGGCCGGTTGCCGAGCTGCGCGGCGACCCGCTTCACCGCCTCGACCACCGCGTGGTTGCGGTCGAGCGGACGGCCGGACGCGGCGCCCCCGCCCTCGCAGGCGGCGGCGAGGAGCGCCGAGAGCGCCAGCACCGTCCCGCCCCAGGTGCGGAAGTCCTTGGCGGTGAACTCCTCGCCGGTGGCCTCGCGGAGGTAGGCGTTGACGTCGTCGGAATCGACCGCCTGGCGCTTGCCGTCCTCGTCGAGGTACTGGAACAGCTCCTGCCCCGGCAGCTCGCGGCAGGCCCGCACCACCCGCGCCAGGCGCCGGTCCGCGACCGCCACGCGGTGGTCCTGGCCGCTCTTGCCGCGGAACCGGAACTCCAGGGTCGCGCCCGCGATGGTGACGTGGCGCGTGCGCAGGGTGGTGAGACCGAAGGAGTTGTTGTCGCGCGCGTACTCCTCGTTGCCGACCCGGATGAGCGTGGTCTCGAGCAGCCGGACCACCGCCGCCAGCACCTTCTCGCGCGCCAGGCCGGGCCGCGCCAGGTCGCGGTCGAGGCGCTCGCGCAGCCCCGGCAGCGCCTCGCCGAAGGCCACCATGCGGCCGAACTTGGTCGCGTCGCGCACCCCCCGCCAGTCCGGGTGGTAGCGGTACTGCTTGCGCCCCCGGGCGTCGCGCCCCGTCGCCTGGAGGTGGCCGTTGGGCAGCGGACAGATCCACACCTCGGTCCACGCCGGCGGGATGGCGAGCGCCGCGATCCGCCGTCGCTCCGCCGCATCGCGCAGGGGGCGCCCGGCGGGGTCGAGATAGCAAAAGCCGCTCCCCTGGCGCCGCCGGCGGATGCCCGGCAGGTCGTCGCTGACGTGGCGCAGGCCCGCCTGCCGCGCGCTCGCCACCGGATCGGTGGCCGGCGGCGCCGATGGCGCCGATGGCGCCGATAGCGGCGGGCTCCGCTTCGCCGGGCCGCTCATCCGCGCCGGCCGAACAGCGCCGTGCCGACGCGCACGTGGGTGGCCCCCTCCTCGATGGCGAGCTCGAAGTCGTCGCTCATCCCCATCGACAGATGCCCCGGCCAGCCGGCCCACTCGGGGCGGCGTCCCAGCTCGTCACGCAGCCCGCGCAGGCGGCGGAACCAGGCGCGGGCCTCCGCCGCCGTGGCGGCCGGCGGCGGGATGGCCATCAGGCCGGTGATCCTGAGGTGCGGCAGGGCGGCCAGCGGCCGGGCCGCCGCCGCCAGCTCGCCGGGCGGAAAGCCGTGCTTGCTGGCCTCGCCCCCGACGTTCACCTCCAGCAGGCCGGTCACCGCGATGCCCCGCCGCGCCGCCTCGCGGTCCACGGCCAGCGCGATCTCCGGCCGGTCGAGCGCCTGGAAGCAGGTGAACAGGCCGAGCGCCTGCCGCACCTTGTTGCTCTGCAGCGGCCCGATGAGGTGCCATTGCACCGCGCCGTCGGCCGGCGGGGCTGCCGGGGGAGGCGCGCCTTTCGGCGGCGGCGCCGGCGAGACCGCCG
>JASLEW010000121.1 GCA_030150965.1 Thermoanaerobaculia bacterium
CGGCGCCCCGGCGGCCCCGCAACCCGGCGCCGCGGAGTCCGCGGCCGGGACCGCGCCGTCGCCCGCGGCCGGCACCGAAGGGGCGGGCTTCGAGCCCTCCTCCAAGCTCACCGTCCTCGAGCGCATCACGTTCCAGACGGCGCGCGGCGGCACCGACGTGATCCTCTGGGGCAATGGCGACTTCCCGGCATCGTCCTACACCCGCACCCGGGTCGGCGGCATCGGCGGCCTGCCGGTGCGCGAGGTGGTGCGGTTGATCGGCATCACCCGCCCCTTCTCGCCGCAGCAGATCGCGGTCCGCAGCGCCGAGGTGGCGCAGATCCGCACCGGCTACCACAAGCCGCAGGAGCTGCACGTGGTGATGGACCTCTCGGACCGCGGGGTCCGGGTCACCGGCGTCGAGGCCGGTCCGCACCAGCTCCGCCTGCATCTCGCCGCCGCGGCGGCGGCCGGGGAGCGTTGAGGGCGCTCGACTGTAGTAGACTTTCCAGCCCTGGAGCGTTTTCCCATGCGGGGTTAGGCCGTTGGCGCTGGTCGCCGCCGGCCGCTGCCGGGCGCCGGTGAGCAGCCGTGGGGTGAAGCCGCCGGCCGGGCGGCCGTCCCTGGGCGCAGGCTCCCGCATCCGGAGGCCTCCGGGTTCTCGGGGATATCGCTGTCGATGGCCAACGTCGATCGTCTCAAGCGCCGGCTGCTGCGCGACCTGGTGCAGCAGAACGTGGACCTGATCCACGGTGCCGTGCGTCGGCCGCCCCCCCGCCGCCCCCGACGGCAGCAGTGGATGGCCGCCCTGGTGGTGGTGGCCCTTTCGACCGCTCTCGCCGGTTCCACCCGGCTGCTGCCGACGCTCGGCGCCGCTCCCGATCTCCCGCCCGTTCCCGGCGGGCCGCGGCCGGCCGCCGCCATGCCCGCGGCGGCCGCGACGGCTCCGGCCACCCCGGCTGCCGCGACGGCTGCCGCTGCCGGCGCCGCCGCCCCGCCGCCGATCGATCCGGCGGTGCTGCCGCTCGCGGTGCACAAGATCGCCATCGACGCCGGCCACGGCGGCGAGAGCCACGGCACCCGCACGCCGCTCGGGCTGCTGGAGAAGGACATCACCTTGGACGTCGCCCGCCGCCTGCGCGAGCTGCTGGAGGACCGGCACCTCTTCGAGGTCATCATGACCCGCCAGGACGACAGCGCGGTGCCGCTCGCCGCCCGCGCCGCGCTCGCCAACCGGCTGGGGGCCGACATCTTCGTGTCGATCCACGTCAACTGGATCGAGAACCGCGCCTCGCGCGGCGTCGAGACCTACTACCTCGGGCCGACCAACGACCCGTTCCTGAACCGCCTGGCGGCGGCGGAGAACCGCGACTCGGGCTACTCGATGGCGGACATGCATCAGCTGCTGGACCGCATCTACGCCAGCGTCCGCCAGGACAAGTCCAAGCGTCTGGCGGAGATGGTGCAGAGCGCCCTCTACCGCTCGCTGGGCAAGGTGAACCCGAAGGTCGAGGACCGCGGCGTCAAGTCGGCGCCGTTCATCGTGCTGCTGTCCACCCAGATGCCGGCCATCCTCGCCGAGGTCTCCTGCCTGTCCAATGCCGAGGAGGCGCAGCTGCTCGCCAAGCCGCTCTACCGTCAGTACATCGCCGAGTCCCTGGCGGCCGGCCTCACCGCCTACGCCAGCGCCTCCCGCGGCGCCGCCGCGGGTGGCGGCGGCTAGCGCCGGGCCGCCCCGGAGGCCGCCGCCGGCGCACCGCCGAGAAAGGAACCAGACCGCATGTCAGACAGCAAACCCGTCCTCCACGTGGGCATCGACCTGGGCACATCGCGCAGCTCGATCTCGGCCTCCAACGGCCAGCGGCACGTGGTGGAGAGCTACGTCGGCTGGCCGCTCGACATGGTGGCCCGCAAGGTGCTCAAGAAGCCGGTGCTGGTCGGCCAGGAGGCGCTCGAGAACCGCTCCATGCTCGACCTGCACCGGCCGCTCGAGCAGGGGCTCATCAAGGACGGCTCGGAGAAGGACGAGGCGGCAGTGCGCGAGCTGCTCTGGCACCTGCTGTCGCTGGTCGGCGTGGCGCGCGAGACGCGCAACGGCATGCGGGTGCGCGCGGTGGTGGGGGTGCCGGCCGAGGCGCTGCGGGTCAACAAGCAGAACGTGCGCAAGGCGGTCCAGGACGCGGTGGACAGCCTGATGATCGTGTCGGAGCCGTTCGCCGTGGCCTACGGCCTGGAGGCGCTGCTGCACACCCTCATCATCGACCTCGGCGCGGGCACCACCGACTTCTGCGTGATGAACGGACGCCTGCCCACCGAGGAGGACCAGCGCACCCTCACCCAGGCGGGCGATTGGGTGGACGACCAGCTCTCCCGCCTCACCCGCGAGCGCTTCCCGGATGCGCGCTTCTCCATCCACATGGTCCGCGCCTGGAAGGAGGAGTCGGGCTTCGTCGGTCCGGTGCGCAGCCCGGTGATGGTGACCGTGCCGGTCAACGGCAAGCCGACGCAGATCGACATCACCCAGGAGATGCGCCAGGCCTGCGAGGGGCTGCTGCCGCCGGTCGCCGAGTCGATGCTCGACCTGCTGTCGCGGGTGCAGCCGGAGTACCAGGAGAAGGTGCGCAACAACATCGTGGTCTCCGGCGGCACCGGCCTGATCCGCGGCCTCGGCCCGCGCCTGGAGCAGGAGCTGGCGGCGGTCGGCGGCGGCAAGGTCAAGGTGGTGAAGGACCCGGTGTTCGTGGGCTCGGACGGCGGCCTGTCGATCGCCCTCGACGCGCCGGACGCCGACTGGGAGAAGCTCGGCGCCTGAGCGGACGCGGCCTGCGGGGCGGGTCGCCGGGACGCGCCTGAGCGGCCGGGGCCTGCGGGGCGGATTGCCGGCAAGCGCCTGAGCGGCCGGCAGAGGCGCGGGCACCTGGGCGGCCGCGGGCACGGCGCCGAGAGGCGGCTGGGCCAGCCGGCGCCCAGGCCCAGAGCGCCAGGCGTCGAGCAAGCTTCAGCGTCCCGGCTCTCGCGGTGGGCTCGCCGGCGGAGGCGGCGGCGCGGTCAGCGGCGGCTGGCCCAGGGCGGTCGCCGTCACGGCGCCGGCGCCGTAGGTGAGCAGCGCCCAGGCCAGGCCCGCCAGGCACGCGAGCAGCACGCCGGCCCACAGGCGGCCGTGTGGCGGCACGGTGGTGTGTGCCGTGCTCGCCGTGCTCGCCGGGTTCGGCGACTTCGGTGGGCTCGCCGGGCTCGCCGAGCTTGCCGAGTTCGCCGGGTTCGGCAGGCTCGCCGAGTTCGCTGGGTTCGGCAGGCTCGCCGAGTTCGCTGGGTTCGGCAGGCTCGCCGAGTTCGCCGGCTTCGCTGGCTTCGGTAGGTTCGCCGAGGTCGGAGGGCTGGCCGCGATGGCGTCGAGCCGCAGTCCCAGGTCGTCGCCGCGCAGCAGCGTCCGCGCCGCCGGGCTGCTCCACGGCGCCAGCCGCGTGACCAGGATCGAGCCGATCTCGTAGGCGTCGCCGGTGAGCGACAGAAACGGCGCGAGCGCCACCGGCAGCGCGGCGCCGAAGAGCACGGCGCGCCGGGCATGCGTCCCGCGCCGGGCGCCGGCCCTGCCCGGCCCGCCGGGTGCGCCGGCCGTGGGAGGTGGGAGTGCCGGCATCGCGCGGCCGTCGCGGTGGCCGGGTTCCTGGCCGGTTCCGCGGCTCCCGGCGCCCTGGGCGCTCCTGGCGGCGCGGCGCAGCCACCACACCCCGGGGAACACGGTCAGCAGGTAGGGGCCGAGGTCGGTCGCCAGGTACACGAGGTCGCTGCCGCGGGTGTCGAAGCCCGCCAGGCGGCCGGCATAGGCCCCCCCGGCGGCGACGAACGGCAGCAGGCGCGCCAGGAGGGCGCCGCCGTAGAGCGGCGCGATCTGGAGCCGCGTCACCTCGCCGCCGGCGAGCCGGCAGGCCGCGGCGTGCAGCAGCTCGTGAACCGGCACGTAGAGCCACCAGCCGGCGAGCATCCCGCCGCCCAGCCAGGCCAGCGCCGGCCACCCCCCTTCCAGGCAGCGCTCCAGGCCGTGCCAGGCATCGGCCGCCGGCCGCAGCAGCGCCCTCGCCGCGCCGCGGGCGGGGCCCCGCTTCACGAGGAGGGCTCGCCATCCGGCGGCGGCCGCCGGGCGCCCGCCGCCCGTGGCGGGTCCGGCGCCGGAGTCTGCCCGGAGGGCTCCGGCGCGGCGCTCTCCGCCGCGCCGGCAGATCGCGGGCCGGTGGGTGAAGCGCGCTCACGGATGGCCTTCGCCATGGCCGCGACAGCCGCGACCCGATCCGCGGCGGGCGAGAGAGCGGGGGCGGGCGGTGCGCCGGGCGGCGCCTGGGGACCGGCCGCCGCGCCTGGCGACGTCATGCCGCCGGGCGCCGGTCCGGTTTGTACGGCCCCAGGTCCGCTCGGCGTGGCCGGCGCCGGCGCCGCGCCGGCCGCCGGGTCGCGGGCCATCACCAGGAGGGTCAGGTCGTCGCGCAGCGGCTCCTGCGTCACGTGGGTGTCGAAGGCGGCGAGGATGCGGTCGTGCAGCACCTGCGGCGTGCCGCCGGCCACGGTGAGCGCGGCGATGCGGCTGTAGCCGAAGGCCTCGGCCTGGCGGTCCACCGCCTCGGCCAGGCCGTCGGTGTAGAGCAGCAGCAGGTCGCCGGGAGCGAGCGTCAACGTCTGCGGCTCCGGCGCCAGCTCGGGGCGCACGCCGAGCGGCAGGCCCCCCTGCCCCAGCTCCTCCAGCCGGCCGTCGGCGCGGCGCAGCAGCGGGAACGGATGGCCGGCGTTGATCGTCTCCAGCTCGCCGGTGGCCGGGGTGAGCAGGGCGTAGAACACGGTCATGAAGGTGCGCCGCGTGCCGGTGCGGAAGAGGGTGCGGTTGAGCAGCTTCAGCACGTGGCGCGGGTCGGGGTCGAGGTCGAGCGCCGTCTTCAGGGTGGCGTTGGCGATCGCCATCACCAGCCCGGCGGCCATGCCGTGACCGCTGGCGTCGCCGACCATCAGCGCCACCCGGCCGTCGGGCAGGGTGATCACCTCGTAGTAGTCGCCGCCCACCTCGTTGGCGGTGCGGTAGGAGTGGGCGAACCGGTACCCGGGCAGCTCGATCGCCCCGTGCGGCAGGAGCTCGGACTGCAGCTCGCGCGCCACCTCCAGCTCGTCGCGCACGCGGATGCGATCCACCAGCTCCAGGGCGAGGAGGAAGACGAGGATCGCGACGCTCACCAGGAACCAGAAGGGCGAGAAGTCGACGCTGATGTGGGTGAGGCGGCCGTGGCTCTCCCTGGTGTAGGTGGCGTTGTTGGACATCAGCGCCATGACCACGAAGAGCAGCGACAGGGCGAAGAGCATGCGCCGCGCCGGCGTCAGCTTGTAGGACAGGCCGAGGAAGAAGAGGCGGGCGCGGAAGCCCAGCCGCTTGGCGCGGCCGGTGGGCTCCGGCTCGTGGGCATGGTCGCGGGTGAGGACCGAGTAGGCGCTGGCGGCGTCGCGGTGGAAGAGCCGCTTGACCTCGTGGGTGCTGAGGCCGGCGGTGTACTCGCGCACGAACGCCCCCAGCCGCCGGCAGCGGTCGCTCCAGGTCGTCCTGGCGCGGCCCTGGGCCTGGCGGCGGAGCCGGCGCTCCCGGCGGTCCTTGCGCTTGCCCATCTCAGCGAACGGATACGGCGGCGGCGGGGGCGAGTTGCGGCGCGGCGGCGAAGTGGGCGATGGAGTTGGCGTAGTAGCGCAGCAGCCCCATCTCCTCCGGGCGCGCCGCATAGAGGCCGTCGCGGCAGTCGACCAGGTGGCGCAGGGTGAGCATGCGCAGGCCCGCCTCGATGGCGTAATCCTGATCGCGGCGTGGCACGTAGACGTGGGCGCCGGCCGCGCTCAGCGCCGCCTGGAGCTCGCAGGCGGCGGCCTTGAGCTCCAGCTCCGAGAGCGCCCCGCCGCCCTCCTCGGCGTGCGCCACGAAGACGCTCGCCACCAGCGCCACCGGCACCACCGGCACCGCCGCCCCGACCGCCGTCATCAGCTCGGCGCCGAGCGCCGCGAGGTGCGGCGCGTGCGCCGCGGGCGGCAGCGTCCGCAGGTCGAGCCGGCGCTCGCCGAGCCAGGCGCGCATCGAGATCGGCGGCCCGAAGGCCACGCAGGCGTAGCCGAAGCGGTGCCAGCGGGCGCGCGCCGCGAGCCGCAGCTGGCCGGCGGCGAAGCGCAGGGTGGTGGCGGCGGCATGGAGCGGGCCCCGCCGCGGCGCGTCCGCCGGCGCGGCGCCGAGCAGCAGGGTGCGGTCCTCCAGGGTGCGGTCGTAGTTGATGCCGACCGGCACGAACACCAGGTCGCGCTCGCCGCCCGGGTCGAAGGTGCGCAGCATGTAGCCGAGCAGGCCGAGCTTGGGCGGGCGCAGGCGGCCGTCGCGCGACAGGCCGCCCTCCGGGTAGACCGCCTGGGTGACGCCGGCCGCGGTGGCCATCTGGATGTAGCGCTCCAGCACCCGCCGGTAGAGCGGGTCGCCCGAGCTGCGCCGCACGAAGTAGGCGCCGGTGGCGCGGATCAGGGTCTGGAGCGGCCAGATGCGCGCCCATTCGCCGACCGCGTAGGAGAGCGCCGTGCGGTCGGCGGCCAGGTAGGCGACCAGCACGTAGTCCATGTTGCTGCGGTGATTCATCAGGAACACCACGGTGGATTCGGCGGGCACGGCGGCCAGGCTCTCCTGGTCGACCGCCGCCAGGCGCACGCGGTAGAGCAGGCGCGCCACCCGGCGCGACACCCAGTAGCCGAGCCGGAAGTAGAAGTAGGCGTTGAACGCCGGCACGATCTCGCGCGCGTAGCGCCCGACCTCGGCCGCGACCACCTCGCGCGGCAGGCGGCGCTCGCGGGCGCAGGCGTCGATCGCCTGGAGCACCGCCGGGTCGTAGAGCAGGCGGTCGATCAGCACCCGCCGGCGGGTGCGCTGGAACGGCTGGATGCGCAGGGCCAGGCGAGTGTTGAGCTCGTCGATGACGCGGTTGATCCGCCGTCCGAGGTACCAGCGCACGCTGGGCACCAGCAGGCGGTCCAGGGCGGCCCAGCCGGCGAGCGCGAGCAGCACCAGGAGCAGCCAGAGCGGCAACGCGACACGAGTGGTCATCGGCAAGGGTCCCGGCTCCATTATCCACGGGAACCGGGCACGGGCTCCGCAATTGCCCATCGGGCAGGCGGGTCCTGAGAGAATAAAAAGCCCCGCACCGTGGAGGGAGACGATGCGGGGGGAGGAGAGGGAGCTGAAGGAGATTGTCGGAGGGGACTTTCTCCTCCGGGAACGGGCTCAACTCCCAAAGCCCGTCCCTGTCTGGATCAACACCGTAAGTGCCCACCCGATTCCCTCTGGTTCAAAATCCTGAATTGGCCGCGCCGCCTGGCGAGGACCTCGCCGCTGCGGCGGGGAAGCAGAGCGGCCGCCCCTCGCCTGCCGCTCGGATGGGGCGGACGGTGCGAGGTAGAATCCAGCGGATCTGCCGGGGCCGGCGGGCCCCGCTCTGGCCATGCACACCATCTTCAAGGACTTCTCCTTCTCGGCGGCGCATTCCATCCGCGGCCATACCCGCGGCTGCGAGAACCTGCACGGCCACAACTACCGGGTGCGCGTCCACCTGCGGGCGGCGCGGCTGGACGAGCTGGGGATGGTGCTCGACTTCGCCGACCTCAAGGCCATCATGCAGGAGGTGCTCGGCCCCTTCGACCACCGGGTGCTCAACGAGGTGCCGCCCTTCGACCGCCGCAACACCACGGCGGAGCTGCTGGCCGAGCACGTCTTCGCCGAGGTGGCGAGGCGCCTGCCGGCCGCTGCCGGGGAGCGGCACCGGCGAGTCGCCGCCGGCCCGGACGATGGCGGTGGGCCGGCTTCGGTGGGCGACCCGGGCGGGGCGGCAGGGGCGAGCGTCGGAGCGGTGGCGCCGGGGGGCGGGACCGGGGGGACGAGCGGCCGCGGCCTCGCGGTCACCCGCGTCGAGGTGTGGGAGAACGACTCCTCCTGCGCCGCCTACGAGCCCTGAGCGCCGCCCTCCGGAGGTGCGGGGAAGCACCGCGGCCGGCGGGCCGCCGCGCCGGTCAACCGCGGGCTGCGGGCAGCGCGCGGGGCGGGTCCGCGGCCGTCCCTCTTTCCTTGCGCCTGCTCGCGGCGCAGGTCTAGAATCGAATCGGGCGCGGCGGCAGGCCGCCGAGGGCCGGCAGCAGCTCCGAGAGGCCGCACGAGGCCGGGAGATCGCCGAGGAGAATCGAGATGTCGCAGCAGACGCGGGAGCTGGTGGCAGAGGCAGGACCGCAGCAGCAGGCCGCCTCCGGGCCGGCCCGGCTGGTCCTGGAGGGGAAGGAGTATGCGCTCCCGGTCGTCACCGGCAGCGAGGGCGAGAAGGCGATCGACATCAGCCAGCTGCGCGCCCACACCGGCTACATCACGCTCGATCCGGGCTACGGCAACACCGGCGCCTGCGAGAGCGACATCACCTTCATCGATGGCGAGCAGGGCATCCTGCGCTACCGCGGCTATCCGATCGAGGAGATCGCCGGTCACACCACCTTCGTCGACGTCTGCCACCTGCTGATCTACGGCCACCTGCCGGACCACAAGGAGGTCAAGGCGTTCAGCGAGCGCCTCACCTACCACAGCCTGCTCCACGAGGACATGAAGAAGTTCTTCGAGGGCTTCCCGGCGGGCGCCCATCCGATGGCCATCCTCTCGGCGATGGTCGCCAGCATGTCCGCCTACTATCCGGAGAGCCAGGAGAGCCACGACCTCGACATCATCCGGCTGCTGTCCAAGGCCAAGACGATCGCCGCCTTCTCGCACAAGAAGAGCATCGGCCAGCCGTTCATCTACCCGCGCAACGACCTGTCCTACTGCGCCAACTTCCTGCACATGATGTTCGCGGTGCCGGCCGAGCCCTACACCGTCAACCCGGTGCTGGAGCGGGCGCTCAACCTGCTGCTCATCCTGCATGCCGATCACGAGCAGAACTGCAGCACCTCGACCGTGCGCATGGTGGGGAGCAGCCAGGCGAACCTGTGGGCCTCGGTGTCGGCGGGGATCTGCGCGCTGTGGGGGCCGCTCCACGGCGGCGCCAACCAGCAGGTGATCGAGATGCTGGCGCACATCCAGAGCGACGGTGCCAACTACCGCAAGTACGTGGACATGGCCAAGGACAAGAGCTCGGGCTTCCGGCTGATGGGCTTCGGCCACCGCGTCTACAAGAACTTCGATCCGCGGGCGCGCATCCTCAAGCAGACCTGCGACGAGGTGCTGGCCGAGATGGGGGTGAGCGATCCGCTGCTGGAGATCGCCAAGGCGCTCGAGGAGGTGGCGCTGCACGACGACTTCTTCGTCTCCCGCAAGCTCTACCCCAACGTCGACTTCTACAGCGGCATCATCTACCGCGCCATGGGCATCCCGACCAACATGTTCACCGTGATGTTCGCCCTGGGCCGCCTGCCCGGCTGGCTGGCGCACTGGAAGGAGATGCGGGACGACCCCAAGACCCGCATCAACCGGCCGCGCCAGGTCTACACCGGCGCGACGCGGCGCTCCTTCGTGCCGCTCGACCAGCGGCCCTGACGTCCTGACGTCCTGACGACCGCGCCGCCGGCCCCCCGGCCCCCCACCACCGTTGACAAACAGGACCAGCGCGGTCCAGAATGGCGATCAGCTATTGAGATTAAATCTCAATAGCTGCCCATCGGCAAGCGGCAGAGGCGACCATGGCGGAGATGCGGGAGAAGGAACGCTTCCTGAGCTTCCTGCGGGAGCGCCGGCAGCGCGTCACCGCCGAGCGGCTGGCGCTGCTCGACGAGATGTTCCGCCAGCACGGGCACCTGGACGCCGAGCAGCTGCTGTCGGCGGTGCTGGAGCGGGGGCTCAAGATCTCGCGCGCCACGGTCTACCGCAACCTGGACCTGCTGGTGGCGAGCGGACTGGCGCGCAAGCAGCGGCTGGGGCGGCGGCGCTTCCTCTACGAGCACATTCATGGCGGTCAGCGGCACGATCATCTGGTGTGCACCGGCTGCGGCCGGGTGGTGGAGTTCGTGAGCCCCGGCATCGCCGCCCTGCAGGCGGAGATCTGCCGCGCCCACGGCTTCCTCCCCACCGCCTACAGCTTGCAGATCAACAGCATCTGCAAGGGCTGCGCGGCGGCCGAGACCGGCCGCGAGGCGGCGCCGGCCCCGCGGGGCGAAAGGCGGATGGATGCTTGAAGCGTTGATCGTGGCGCTGCGCGAGGGGATCGAGGCGGCGCTGGCGGTGGGCATCATCGCCTCCTACCTGCGGCGCGAGGGAAGCGGGCGCTACATGGGGTCGGTGTGGGCGGGCATCGCCGCGGCGCTGGCGGCGAGCGTCGCCGGCGGGGTGGCGCTGCGGCGGCTGACCGTCGACGAGAACGTGCTCGAAGGGCTGCTCTACCTTGCCGCCGCGGTGGTGGTCGGCTCGGTCATCGTCTGGATGTGGCGCCACAGCCGCGCGCTGGCCGGCGAGATGCACGGGTCGCTGCGGCGCATCCTGACCCGCGAGCGGGCGTTCTCGGTGGCCGCCGGCCTCTTCCTCTTCACCTTCCTGATGGTCTTCCGCGAGGGGATGGAGACCGCGCTCTTCCTCACCGCGCTGTCGCTCACCAGCGGCGGCCTGCAGACGCTTCTCGGCGTGCTGCTCGGCCTCGCGGCGGCGTTCGTCTTCGGCGTGCTGTTCGTGCGCGGCAGCCTGCGGGTGGACCTCGGGCGCTTCTTCAAGATCACCGGCATCGCGCTGCTCATCTTCGTCGTGCAGCTGCTGGTCAACGGCTATCACGAGCTGGCCGAGGCGGGGTGGCTGCCGGCCAACCAGGCCTCGATGGCGACGATCGGCCCGCTGGTCAGCAACGAGTTCTTCTTCATCGCCGCGGTGCTGCTGCTGCCGCTGCTGATGCTCCTGGTGCCCGGCCGGTCGCCCGGCGGGTCCGCGCCGGCAGCGGCGGCGGGCGGCGCCGCCGGCCGCCTGGAGCGCGCCGCC
>JASLEW010000315.1 GCA_030150965.1 Thermoanaerobaculia bacterium
TCCAGATCGCCGATCGGCGTCTCCGGCGCCGCCGCCGCGGCGGCCAGCAGGCGCTCGTAGGCGGCGACGATGCGGCCCGCGGTGGCGCCGTCGAAGAGCTCCCGGGCGTAGATGCAGCGCCCCTCGATCCGGCCGCCGCGCTCGCCCAGGTGCAGCTCGAGGTCGAAGCGGGTCACCCGCACCGGCGGCGCCTCGGTGGCGGCGGTCAGCCCCGCCAGGCGGGGCGGCGGGGACGGCGCGTCCTGCCAGGCGAAGACGATCTGCGCCAGCGGGTTGCGCGATGGATCGCGGTCGGGGTTCAGCTCCTTGACCAACAGCTCGAAGGGGAGATCCTGGTGGGCGTAGGCCGCGAGCGCCGCGGCGCGGGTCCGCTCCAGCAGCTCGCCGAAGCCGAGCTCGCCCCGCGGCTCGCCGACCAGCAGCAGGTGATTGGCGAAGAAACCGATCAGCCCCAGGACCTCGTCCACGGCGCGGCCCGCCACCGGCATGCCGACCACCACCCGCTCCTGGCCGCCGAGGCGGGCGAGCAGGGCATGGAAGGCGGCCAGGTAGGTCATGGCCCGGGTGGTGCGCCGGCGGCGCCCGAGGGCGAGCAGGGCCGCCGCCGGGCCGTCCGGGAGCCGCACCGCACGCTCCGCGCCGGCGAAGCTGCGCCGTTCGGGCAGCGGCCGGTCCGCCGGCAGGCTGAGCGGCGGCACGCCGCCGGCCAGGCGCTCCCGCCAGTGGGCGAGGTGCGCTTCGACGGCGGCGGCCGGCAGGGCGTGGCGCTGCCAGACCGCGAAATCGGCATATTGCAGCGGCAGGGCGGGCAGCGCGCCGGCGCAGAGCGCGGCGGCGGCGGCCTCGCCCCCGCGCGGCGCGGCGCACAGCGCGTCGTAGAGGGCGCCGATCTCGCGGTGCAGGACGCCGACCGACCAGCCGTCGGCGGCGATGTGGTGCAGGGTGAGGAGCAGGCGGTGCTCCGCGGCGCCGAGCCGCAGCAGGAGCCAGCGGATGGGCCGGCCGGCGCCGAGGTCGAAGGCGCGCACCGCCTCCGCCTCGCCCAGGGCGCCCGCCGCGCGCCGGCGCGCCGCCGCCGGCAGGGCGCCGAGATCGACGAGCGGCAGCGGCGGCGGGTGCAGCGGCGCGGGGAGGACGATCTGCGCCACGCCGTCCTCCGCGCCGATGTCGCCGATGTCGCCGGTCTCGCCGGCCTCGGCAAAGCGGGTGCGCAGGCTCTCGTGCCGGCGCACCACCGCGGCGAGCGCGCGCCCCAGGGCGGTCACGTCGAGCGGCCCGGAGAGCCGCACGACCTCCGGGATGTTGTAGAGCGCCAGGCCGGGGGACAGGCGGTCGAGCAGCCACAGGCGGCGCTGGCCGAACGACAGCGGGAACCGCCCGCCGCCATCGGCGGCCCGCGGCAGCCGCCGCGGCGCGGCCGGTCCTCCGCCCGCGGCGAGCGCCTCCTGCACGCGGCGGCCCAGACCGGCCACGGTGGGCTCGGCAAAGACCGCGCCGAGCGGCAGCTCGACCGCGAACAGGTCGCGCAGCCGCAGCAGCACCCGCGCGGCGAGCAGCGAGTGGCCGCCCAGGGCAAAGAAGTCGTCGTGGACGCTCCGCACCGGGGTGCCGAGCACCGCTTCCCACAGCGCCGCGAGCTCGCGCTCGATCGCGTTGCGCGGCTTCGTCCCCTCGCCGCCGGCGGCCGTGAGGGCCGCGCCCGGCTCGCCCGCGAGCTCGGCCAGCTGCCGCCGGTCGGCCTTGCCGTGAGCGTTCCGCGGCAGCGCCGCGAGGACCAGGAAGCGGGCCGGCAGCATGTAGCCGGGCAGGCTGCGGCCGAGATGGCCGCGCAGCGCCTCCACCGAGACCGCCGCCGCCGCCGGCGCGGCCTCCGGCCCGCCCGGAGCAGCACCCGGGCGCGGCACCACCGCCGCCACCAGCCGGCGCTCGCCAGCCTCGCCGTGGACCGCCACCAGCGCCTCCGCCACCGCCGGATGCTGGCGCAGGGCGGCCTCGATCTCGCCCAGCTCGATGCGGAATCCTCGCACCTTCAGCTGGTCGTCGCGGCGCCCGAGGATGTCCACCTCGCCGCCTGGCAGCAGGCGGGCGAGGTCGCCGGTGCGGTAGAGCCGGCTGCCCGGCGGGCCGCCGAACGGCGACGGCACGAAGCGCTCGGCGGTCAGCGCCGGCTGCCCCTGGTAGCCGCGGGCCAGCCCGTCGCCGCCGATGCAGATCTCGCCGACCGCCCCGGGCGGCAGCGGTTGCAGGTCGGAGCCGCAGAGCACCACCGCGGTGTTCGCGAGCGGCCGGCCGATCGGCACCCGCCGCGCCGGCGGCGCATCCGCGGCGAGGCGCTGCCAGGTGGAGAACGTCGTCCCCTCGGTCGGCCCATAGGCGTTGACCAGGCGCCGCGGACCGCCCGCGGCCTGCACCCGCCGCACCGCCCCGGGATCCACCGCCTCGCCGCCCACGAGCAGGTCGCGCAGGGCGGAGAAAGCGTCCGGCGCCTCGTGCGCGAGCTGGTGGAAGAGCGCGGCGGTGAGGAACATGGCGTCGATCGCCTGGCCGCGCAGCTCGGCGCGCAGCCGCCACGGGGCGAGCAGCACCTCGCGCTGCACCTCGACCACCGCCGCGCCGTTGAGCAGGGCGGCCCAGATCTCGAAGGTGAAGGCGTCGAAACCAGGATCGGAGACCTGCGCCACCCGGTCTCCCGGCGCCAGGCGCAGGCCGTCGCCGGCAAACGCCAGACGGCTCACCGCCCGCTGCGGCACCGCGATCGCCTTGGGCCGGCCGGTGGTGCCGGAGGTGGTCATGACGTAGGCCAGCTCCAGGCCGGCCGCCGCCGCACCCTCCGTACCGTCATCGTCCACGGGGTCCGCGCCGTCCGCGCCGGGCGCGCCGGCCGCGCCGATCGAGCTGCCGGAACCGTCCGCGCCGGCCGCGCCGGCCGCGCTGGCCGCGCCGGCAGCATCGTCGGCGCCGTCCGGAGAACCGGCGAAGGCGGCGGCAGCCGACCGGTCCCGTTGGCGGCCGCTCCCCGCCGCCGCCCGGGCCAGGTCGAGCAGCTGCACACGCGGCGCCTCGGGCCGGGCGCCGTCCGGGGAGTCGAGACCCAACCCAGCCGCCACGGCGGCGGGCGCCACCACCACCGTCACGCCGCACTCCCCGAGCATGCGCGCCAACCGCTGCCGCGGCCCCGAGGCGGCGAGCGGCACGTAGCAGCCGCCGGCCGCGAGCACCCCGAGCATCGCCGTGGCCCACTCGGAGGTGGCGGCGCAGCACACTCCCACCGCCCGCTCGGCGCCCACGCCCAGCTCGCGCAGGCGGCATGCCAGGCGCCCGGCGCGCCGCGCCAGCTCGCCGTAGGTCAGATGGCCGGCGGCGTCCGCCACCGCCAGCGCCTCCGGCCGGCGGCCGGCCTGCTCGGCGAACAGCCGCGCCAGCGCCGCGCGGCGGGGGAAGGCGGCGGCGCGGTCGTTCCACTCGACCACCACCTGGTGGCGCTCGGCCGCGGAGAGCCACGGCAGCTCCGCGAGCGCGGCGTCGGGCGCGGCGGCGATCCCGGCCAGCAGCGCCCGCAGATGGGCCGCCAGGCGCAGCACCGAGGTGCGGTCGAACAGCTCGGCGCCGTACTCGAACATCAGCCGCAGGGCGGGGTCCGGGCCGGAGGCGCCGGCGGCACCGGAATCAGGTGCGGCGCCCGCCTCCGTCGCGCCGCCCCTTCCGGTGACCGCGCCGCAGTAGATCACCAGGTCGAACGGCGTGACCTCGCGCTCGACCACCGACTCGCTGGTCACCGCCAGGCCGGGACCGGCGTCCACCGTGCGCTCGTAATCGAGGAGCTGGCAGAAGACCGCCGGGAAACCGCTCCAGCGCGCCGGCGCCGCGCCGGGACCGGCGGCAGATGCCCGGGTGGCGCCGGCGCGCTGGAGCGGTTTCCCGGCGGTCTTCTGCCAGCTCCTCGATTACGAGCGCACGGTGGACGCCGGTCCCGGCCTGGCGGTGACCAGCGAGTCGGTGGTCGAGCGCGAGGTCACGCCGTTC
>JASLEW010000376.1 GCA_030150965.1 Thermoanaerobaculia bacterium
CCCGCGGGTCCGGGATGCCCGGGAGGGGCCGCCGGCGCCGGCGCCGGATGCGCCCCGGCCGGCGCCCGGCCGCCGGCCGGGGCGGCGGCGGTGATCCGGCCGAACGCCTGCTTGAACTGGTCCTCCCAGTTGCTCGGCACCGAGAAGCCGTGACCCACCTTGGGCAGCATCACCGCCTCGCCGTTCTTGACCTGGCGCACGTAGTCCTGCACGTCCTGCGGCGAGCAGACCTGGTCGATCAGCCCCTGGAAGGCGATCCATGGCTGCTCCAGCGTCGAGGCCGGCTTGAAGCTCACCCCCTTGCCCTTGGGCCCCGGGCCCCAGGCGAGGCCGCTGCCGGCGCAGAACGGCTTGGTGAGGGGCAGATCGGGGCAGAAGCCCATGCTGACCGCCCCCAGGAAGGTGTTGGGCGGCGCCTCGACCAGCAACGCGTACACCAGCGTGGCGCCCGAGGAGTAGCCGACCAGCACCGGCGGCGTGTAGGTGGGGAAGTCGAGCTTCCTCTGCACGAACTTGCTCAGCAGCTCGGCGTCGCTCGCCGGGTAGGAGCACTTCTCGTTGCCGCGCGCCAGCTGCTTCAGGTACCGGGGAAGGTTGATGCCGACGACCAGCGCGTCCATCCGCGACAGCGTCTTCGCCATGTCCACCACGCCCAGGTTCCAGCCGCCGTCGCCGGAGAAGAACAGCACGACGTGGCGCGGATGCGGCGTCTGCCGGTAGAGCGCCACCACCCCGAAGCGGCCGAAGGTGAGCGTCTCGGCCGCCGCCGCGGTATCGCCCCCGCCGCTCGCCGAACCCGGCGCCTTCTTCTTGGCCTTGCCCGCCGCCGCGGCATATGCCGGCCGCGCGCCCCCGCCGGCGCCGAGCGCGAGCGCGAGCAGGGCGCAGCAGACGCCGGCCAGGAGCCGCCGGCGTTGCCGGAGCCGGTGGGCTGGTCCCGGCGCTTGGAGCCTGTGGAGCCAGCGCCGCCAGCCGCGCGGCTCCGCCGGCCGCGCCGTCGTCGTCGATTCCGTCTTCCTCAGCCTCATCCCGTCCTCTCTCCCTTCGCGGTGCGCGATCCTAACCCAGGCGTCAATGGCGCCAATGGCGCCAGTGGCGCCGGTGGCCGCTCCGGCGCCGGCCGGCGCCGTGCCCTGTGGTATCCTCCACGTCCCCCCGGGGCCGCACGGCCATCCCTCCCGGCCCGTACACACCGCCACTGCCGACCGAGGAGCCCCGAGGAATCGAGCCATCGAATCAAGGAACCGCCGCGATGCCAACCATCGAGACCCAAGACGATACGGCCCTCTCCACCCTCGGCCCCGCCGCCGGGCTGGAAACGCGCCGCGACGTGCGCAACCTGGCGATCATCGCCCACGTCGATCATGGCAAGACCACCCTGGTCGACGCCATGCTGTGGCAGAGCGGCATCTTCCGCGAGCACGAGACGGTGGCCGAGAGGGTGATGGACTCGATCGACCTGGAGCGCGAGAAGGGGATCACCATCATGGCGAAGAACACCGCCATCCTCTATCGCGGCACGCGCATCAACATCGTCGATACGCCCGGGCACGCCGACTTCGGCGGCGAGGTGGAGCGCACGCTCAAGATGGTGGACGGCGTCCTGCTGCTGGTGGACGCCTCGGAGGGGCCGCTGCCGCAGACCCGTTTCGTGCTCAAGAAGGCGCTCGAAGCGCGCCTGCCGCCGATCGTGGTGATCAACAAGATCGACCGCGCCGACGCCCGGCCCGGCGAGGTGCTCAACGAGGTCTTCGATCTGTTCATCGATCTGGAAGCCGGCGAGGAGCAGCTCGACTTCCCGGTGCTCTATTGCAATGCGCGCGCCGGCACCTGCCGGCGCACCCCCGACGGTCCGGACGAGAGCCTGGAGCCGCTGTTCGACCAGATCCTCGCGACCGTCCCGGCGCCGGTCTACGACCCGAAAATGCCGCTCCAGCTGCTGGTGACCACGCTCGACTACGACGATTACGTGGGGCGCCTGGCGATCGGGCGCCTGTTCAACGGCCGGGTGCGCAAGGCGCAGGAGGTGTCGCTGTGCCGCCTCGATGGCACGGCCGCACCGGCCAAGGTGACCGTCCTCTACGGCTACGAGGGGCTGCGCCGGAGCGAGGTGGCGGAGGCCGGCCCCGGCGACATCGTCGCGGTGGCCGGTCTCGAGGAGGTGGCGATCGGCGAGACGCTCTGCGAGCGCGACGACCCGCGGCCGCTGCCGCCGATCCAGGTCGACGAGCCGACCATCACCATGGTGCTGTCGATCAACGACTCGCCGTTCTCCGGCCGCGAGGGGCGTCACGTCACCTCGCGCAAGCTCAAGGAGCGCCTGGAGCGCGAGCGCCTGGTCAACGTCTCGATCCGCGTCGATCCCACCGATTCGCCGGACGCCTTCCGCGTCTCCGGCCGCGGCGAGCTGCAGCTCGCCATCCTCATCGAGATGATGCGGCGCGAGGGCTACGAGCTGTCGGTGGGCAAGCCGCAGGCGATCACCCGCGCCGGGGGGGGCGGCGTCACCCTGGAGCCGATGGAGCTGCTGGTGGTGGACTGCCCCGAGGAGTTCATCGGCGTGGTGACGCAGAAGATGGGCGTCCGCCGCGGCCGCATGATGAAGATGAGCAACCACGGCTCGGGGCGGGTGCGCATCGAGTTCCGGGTGCCGTCGCGTGGCCTGATCGGCTTCCGCACCGAGTTCCTCACCGACACCCGCGGCACCGGCATCATGAACCACCTCTTCGACGGCTGGGAGCCGTGGCAGGGCGGCATCGAGCACCGCGCGACCGGCGCCCTGGTCGCCGACCGCCAGGGCCGCGCCACCGCCTACTCGATCGAGAACCTGCAGCCCCGCGGCACGCTCTTCGTGTCGCCGGGCAGCGAGGTCTACGAGGGGATGGTGATCGGCGAGCACGCCCGCGGCAACGACCTGGACGTCAACGTCACCAAGGAGAAGAAGCTCACCAACATGCGCGCCTCGGGCTCGGACGACATGATCCGCCTGGTGCCGCCGCGGCTGATGAACCTGGAGCAGGCGCTGGAGTTCATCCGCGAGGACGAGCTGGTGGAGGTCACCCCGGCCGCCGTCCGCCTGCGCAAACGGGTGCTGGCCGCCAACCGCCGCAAGTGACATCGTACCGGCGGGAGGCATATACTCCAGCCGTTGCAGGCGTGCTTGAGCTTGGATCGCTGGGTTCGGTCGTCGCCCGGCCGCCCGGTGGGTTCCCACCGGCGCCGGCAGACCTGGAGGGGGTCGTCTCCGATGAGGAAGCTGCTGCCGGCCGCGCTGGCCATGGTCATCCTGGCGCCGGCCGCGAGCCGCCCCGCGGCGGCGGTCGTCTGCACCGTCGACGCGGTGCCGGCGGCGACGCTGCTGCTCCCCTACTTCGAGGTTGACCTGCGCAATCCGAACGGCGCCCAGACCCTGTTCTCGGTCAACAACGCCTCGGCCGCCGCGGTGCTGGCCCACCTGGTCATCTGGTCGGACCTGTCGGTGCCGGTGCTCGATTTCAACGTCTACCTGACCGGCTACGACGTCCAGACCATCAACCTGCGCGACATCATCGTCGACGGCGTGCTGCCGCAGACCGCCTCGGCGGGGCAGGACCCGGCCGACACCATCAGCCCCAAGGGGATGCTGTCGCAGGACATCGACTTCGCCAGCTGCCAGAACCAGCTGCCGCCGCCGCCGCTGCCGGCGGTCTACGTGGCGCACCTCCAGGCGTCGCTCACCGGCCTGCCCTCGTCGCTGCTCGCAGGCAACTGCGCCGGCCAGGCGCTGGGCGACGGCATCGCGCGCGGCTACGTGACGGTCGACGTGGTCGACAACTGCACCCTGCGCTTCCCCGGCGACGTCGGCTACTTCGCCTCGGGCGGCACCGGCGACGCCACCGACCAGAACGTGCTGTGGGGCGACTGGGTGCACGACATGACCACCTCCGCCGAGAGCGGCACCCTGGTCCACGTCGAGGCCGGCCCGGACGACCCGGCCACCACGACCGCCGGGCGCTACACGTTCTACGGCCGCTACGACCTGTGGACCGCGGTGGACAACCGCGAGCCCCTGGCGACGAGCTTCGCCACCCGCTTCTCGGCCGGCGCCGGCGCCGCCATGACCACCTCGCTCGCCGTGTGGCGCGACTCCAAGGTGGCCCAGGGCTCGTTCACCTGCCCGGCCACCGCCGGCGTGCGGCCGCCCTGGTACCCGCTGGGAGAAGAGGGGATCGTGATCTTCGACGAGGCGGAGCACCCGGTGACCCCGTCCACCGTGCCGGTGTCGCCGCAGCCCCCGGGCAACTCCCTCATCCCCTTCCCGGCCGAGGCCCAGCGCACCGCCGTGGGCGGCGCCACGCTGCCGGTCCCCTACAGCTACGGCTGGCTGTACCTGAACCTGAACACCACGGTCGCGGCCTCCGGCGCCAACCCGCCGGTCGATCCGGCCGCGGCGCAGGCTTTCGTCACCGCCTTCGACGAGGCGGGCGGGCGCTTTGCCGTGGGCATCGAGGCCATCCGGCTGGACAGCGCCTGTGCGGCCAGCCACTTCGTGCCCTGACCGGCCGGCGGTTCCCCGGAGAGCCCTGAAGGGTGTCCTGATGTGCTGGAAGAGGAGGACTTGTTGACGACTTGCAAAAAGGTGTTCCGGGTTGTATCGTAGCGGTGTATTCGTTTGTCTGCCGGAGCCTCGTCCTTCCCAGCTGGTTTGGGCCGGGGTGGGGTGAACGCTTGCTCATCTGCTTCGCTGTTTCATCCGGCGCGCCATGAGGTCGAAGGGCGAACCGGGATCGGATCACGAACGCCCCCTCGCCGGCGGACCGGCTGCCATGTGGGGGAGAAGTTTGCGTCGTTCGACGCTGACCGATTAGGGTCGACAAAAAAGGAGGTTCTCGATGAGTCGCGCGGTCCTGTGTCTCGTGTTGGTGGGAGCGTTGGCTCTTGCCGCACCCATGTCGGCGGTCATCTGCACCATCGACGCGGTGCCGGCGGCCACGCTGCTGCTGCCGTACTTCGAGGTGGATCTGAACAACCCGAACGGGCTGACCACCCTGTTCTCGGTGAACAACGCCTCGGCGACGGCGGTGTTGGTCCACGTCGTGCTCTGGTCGGACCTGTCGGTGCCGGTGCTC
>JASLEW010000431.1 GCA_030150965.1 Thermoanaerobaculia bacterium
GGCGCTCTGCGTGCTCTGCGCCCGGTGGCTGAGGCTCAACCGGGTCAAGACCTACCTCGCCGCCCACATCAGCACGCCGGTCTTGATGCCGTTCCTGCTCTTCTTCGAGGTGCAGACCGGCCGCCTGGTGCGGCGGCAGCCGCTGCTGTCGCTGCGCCCCTCGCAGGTGCCGGCGCACTGGCGCTGGGACGCGCGGCACCTGGAGTTCTGGCACTGGAAGTCCTGGCTCGACCTGCTGGTGGGGAGCGTCGTCCTGGGCGCGGTGCTGGCCGGGGCCGGCGCCCTGCTCACCTTCTGGCTGCTGCGCCGCGGCCAGCGGCCGCCGGCGGTCGAGGCGCTGATCGAGGCGACCGCGCACCGCTACCTCGATGCCGGGCTGGTGAGCTGCGAAGTGGTGCGCGGCAAGCTGCGCCACGACCCGGTCTACCTCGACCTGCTGCGCCGCGGCGGGCTGCCGTGCCGCGGGCGCCTGCTCGACCTCGGCTGCGGCCGCGGCATCGCGCTGGCGCTCCTCGCCTGCGCCCGCGAGCAGCAGGAGCGCGGCGGCTGGCCCGAGGGCTGGCCGCAGCCGCCGGCGCTGCAGCTCACCGGCATCGAGGCCGCCCGCGAGCCGGCGGTCGAGGCCCGCACCGGCCTCTGCGGGCGGGCGACGATCGAGACCGCCGACCTGGCCGCGGCCGACCTGCCCGCGGCCGACGCGGTGCTGCTGATCGACGTCCTGCACTACCTGCCCGCGGCGCAGCAGGAGGACGTGGTGGCGCGCGCCGCCGCCGCCCTGCCCAGGGGCGGCGTGCTGCTGCTGCGCGAGGCCGACGCCGCGGCCGGCTGGCGCTTCCTCGGCGTGCTGATCGGCGAGCGGCTGACGACCCTGCTGCGCGGCGACCTCTGCCAGTGGCGCCGCGGCTTCCACTACCGCACCACCGCGGAGTGGCTCGCCCTCCTGGCGCGCCACGGCCTCGCCGCCGAGCGCCTGGCGCCCGAGCCTCGGCGGGCATCGCGCGCCAACGTCCTGCTGCGCGCGACCCACGCCTGAGCCCGACCGTCGCCGGACAGCCGCGGGCGAGAGTGACCGGGCCCACGTCCGGAC
Source organism: Thermoanaerobaculia bacterium (assembly GCA_030150965.1). Classification (GTDB taxonomy): domain Bacteria; phylum Acidobacteriota; class Thermoanaerobaculia; order Multivoradales; family UBA5704; genus JASLEW01. The sequence continues at coordinate 1,088 of JASLEW010000431.1, forward strand.
CTGGGGACGGCGGGCGCCGCGCGCGCTCCCCGGTCTCGGGGCCGGCGCCGCCCGGCTGGGGCCGGAGCCGCAGGCCGCGCCGCTCCCCTGCCGGCGCCGGATCCCGGGCTGACGCCGGCAGCTCCTCCTCAGGCCTTGTCCGGCAGCCCCACCGTCACCTTCAGCTCGTCCGGATGCAGGTGGCGCCGGGCCGCCGCCTCGACGGCCGGCCGGTCGAGGGCGCGCAGGCTGGCGACGCGCTGGGCGGGGTCGTCGAGCGGCAGGCCGTACTGCTCGGCCTCCAGGAGGAGGTCGGCCCACTGGCGGGCGGTCTCGTGGCGGAAGGGCTCGCGACCCAGGAGGTAGGAGCGGGCGTCCTCCAGCTCGCCGTCGCTGACGCCGTCCTCGACCAGGCGGGTGATCTCCTCGGTCACCCCGCGCTCGGCCTGCTCGACGGTGGCCGGCGCGGTGGCCACGTAGGCGACCAGGCGGCCGGGGTCCTCGCCGGCGCCGGCCAGGGTCTGGGCGTAGGCGGTGTAGGCGAGGCCCTCGCGCTCGCGGATGCGCTCCGGGATGCGGCCGGTGAGGCCGGCGCCGGAGCCGAGCACCACCGCCACGGCCTCGAGCGCGGTGTAGTCGGGATGCCGCCGCGCGACGGTGCGGTGACCGATATAGAGGTGGGCCTGGTCCTCGGAGTCCACCCGCACCTCGTGGCGGCGCTCGGGCAGGCCCGCGGGCGGCGGCGGCGGCGGGAAGGCCGGCGACCGCGCGGGCAGCGCGCCGAACAGCTCCGCGAGCCGCCGGTGCACCGCGTCCTCGTCCAGCACCCCGGCGACGGCGGCGATGACGCCGCCCCCCAGGGCCCGGGCGTGGAGGGCGGCGCAGTCGGCGGCGGTGACCGAGAGCAGGCTCGCCACGCTGCCGTGCACCGGGCGGCTGCGCGGGTGGGGGGTGTAGAGGTGCTCCAGGAACCCCCAGGCGGCCTTGATGTCCGGCTGGTCGGCGAGCCCCTCCAGCTCCGCCGCCGCCTGGCGGGCCAGCCAGTCGCAGCGGTCGGCGGGAAAGGCCGGCGAGAGCAGCAGCTCGGCGGCCCAGTCGAGCGCCCGCTGCCAGTCGGGGGCCAGGGCGTCCACGTTCACGCCGTGCCCCTCGAAGGCGCCGAAGCTCGACAGCTCCATGCCGCGGCTCTCGGCGTCGGCGGCGATGCGCCGCCAATCGCGGAGGAGCGAACCCTCCTCGAGCATCCGCCCGGTCACCAGCCCCTGGCCGGGGATGGTCTCGACCCGCGTGCCGGCGTCGAGCCACAGGCGCACCGCCACCACCGGCACCCCCTCGACCCGCCGCACGCGCGCCGCGAGCCCCGGCGCGCGGCGCGCCGCCGACGCTTTGGTGGCGGCGTCCATCTCAGGCGCGGGGCAGGGACCAACCGAGCACGCTGCCGCGCTCGGGGCGGAGGTAGCGGCGGGCCGCGCCGTGCAGCTCCTCCGGGCCGGCGGCCAGCAGCTGCACCATCTGGCGGTCGAGGTGCCCGGCGTCGAAGAGGGCCAGGCTGACGGCGAGCGAGAGCGCCTGCTGCTCGATGCGCTCGTGATGGAGCACCCAGTCGGCGAGGGCCACCTGCCGCGCCCGCTCGACCTCCTCGGCCGCGGGCGGGCTCTCGGCCAGCTCGGCGAGCTGGCGCAGCAGCTCGGCCTCGACCCGCGCCGGCTCGATCCCCGGCACCACCTCGCAGGCGATGTGGAGGTGCCCGGCGTCCAGGCTCTCGGTGACGTCGGCCTGGACCCAGCTGCACAGCTGCCCCTCGTCCACCAGCGCCCGCTGCAGGCGGCTGGCCCGCCCGCTGCCCAGGAGGGCGACGAGGAGCTTCACCGCCGGCAGGTCCGGGTGATCG
>JASLEW010000453.1 GCA_030150965.1 Thermoanaerobaculia bacterium
CTTTCCCGGGCCGCGCTACCTCGAACGGGTGGTGGCGCAGGCGCTCCGGCGCCTCGCCCCCGGCGGCGACCTGCTGCCGGCGGTGGGCGGCGATGGCCCGCTCCAGCTCGCCGCGGCGCCGGGCGTCGGGGACGTCGGCGATCAGCAGGGCGCCGCCGGGGGCGAGGCGCCGGAGCGCCTGCGCCACCACCCGTTCGAGGTAGCGCGGCCCGGGAAAGAACTGCACCGTGCTGGCGAGGAGGACCAGGTCGAAAGGCTCCCGCCGGCCGGGCGCCGCCGCCGTGCCGGCGTCGAGCAGCTCGTCGAGGTCGTGCGCGAAGCCGGTCAGCAGCTCGACCCGCGGACGGCCGTCCGCGGCGTCCGCGGCGTCCGCGCCGCCCGCCGCGAGCGCGGGGATGGCGGCCAGGTGGGCGCGGTTGCGCTCCTGGGTGAGCGGCGAGGGGTCGATGCCGACCGTGTGCGCCACGCGCGGCGCGATCTCCCACAGCAGGAGGCCCGCGCCGCAGCCGATCTCCAGCACCCTGGCGCCGCGGTGCAGCCACGGCGCGGCCAGGGAGAGCACCCGGTCGCGGTACTCGTCCACCTCGGCGGTGGTGAAGGGAAGGCCGGTGAAGGCGCTGACGAAGCCGCCGGCGGTCTCGCGGTCCACCGCCCGCTCGGCGACGAGGTCCCACAGGCCGCGCACGCTCTCCGGATCGAGCGGCTCGGCGGCGGGCTCGGGGGCGGTCTCGGCCAGGCAGAGGGTGTCGGCGAGCGCCGGCAGCCGCCAGCGCATCTCCTCGACCGCCGGGAGCATCGCGGGGCCGGCGATGACGGCGCGGGCGCCGGTGGCGGCGAGGATGGTCTCCACCCGCTCGGCCGGCCAGGCGGCGTCGAGCGGCAGGTAGTGTCCGCCCGCCTCCAGGATGCCGAGCACCGCGGTGAGCATGTCGAGCGAGCGTTCCAGCCACACGCCCACCGCGCCGCCGCGCGGCAGGCCGATGCCGCTGAGGGTGCCGGGGGCGCCGCGCAGCAGCCGGGCGAGCCGGTGGACCCGCGCCGCGAGCGCGGCGTAGGTGATCTCGCGGCCGGCGCAGACCGCCGCCACCGCCTGCGGCGTGCGCTCGGCCGCGGCGGCGAAGAGCTGGTGCACCAGCTGCGCCGCCGGCAGGGGCTCGCGGGTGTCGTTCCACTCGGCGAGCATCTGGTGGCGCTCCGCCGCGCTCAGCAGGGCGGGAGCGGAGAGCGGCGCGTCCGGCGCCGCGGCCACCGCCGCGAGGAGGTTGCCGAGGTGCGCGGCAAGGCGCAGGACGGTGGTGCGGTCGAAGAGGTCGGCGCTGAACTCGATCCAGCCGTCCAGGTGGTCGCCGCGGTCGAGCAGCGACAGGGTCAGGTCGAACTTGGCATACGAGCCGGCTTGGCGCAGCGGCTCCAGGTCCAGGCCCGCCAGGGTCAGCGCCGGCGCCTGGGTCTCCAACTGGTACATCACCTGCACCAGCGGCTGGCGGCTCAGGTCGCGGCCCGGGCTCAGCTCGTCCACCAGGCGCTCGAACGGCAGGTCGGCGTGGTCGTAGGCGGCGAGGGCGGCGCCGCGCACGCGCTCGACGAGCGCCGCGCCGCTCGGGTCGCCGCCGCAGTCGGCGCGCAGCACGAGCATGTTGACGAAGAAGCCGACGAGGTTCTCGAGCTCCGCGCGGTTGCGGTTGGCGACCGGCGTGCCGACCGCCACGTCCGCCTGCCCGGTGATGCGGTGGAGCAGCGCCTGCCAGGCGGCGAGGACGGTCATGAACAGCGTCGCGCGGCCGGCGCGCGCCAGCCGCCGCAAGGCCGCGGTCAGCGGCGCCGGCACCGCCAGCGGCGCGATGCCGCCGCGGAAGGTCTGCACCGGCGGCCGGGGCCGGTCGGTCGGCACCTCGAGGGTCGCCAGGCCGGCCAGGCGCTCCCGCCAGTAGTCGAGCTGGCGCGCCAGCACCTCGCGCGGCCAGGCGCGCTGCCAGGCGGCGTAGTCGGTGTACTGGATGGGCAGCGGCGGCAGGAGGGCGGCGGCACGGAGCGGGAGGGGCGGCCCGTCCGCCGCCTGGCCGCCATCCTGGCTCCCAGCGCCCCGTCCCCCCGGTGGCCTCGCGGCGGTGGCGGCGCCGTAGAACGCCGACAGCTCGGCGTAGAGGATGCCGATCGACCAGCCGTCGGCCACCACGTGATGGACGTTGAGCAGCAGGGCGTGATCGCCGGCCGCGAGGCGCAGCAGCCGCGCCCGCAGCAGCGGCCCGCGGGCCAGGTCGAACGGCCGCGCCGCCTCGGCACGGGCGAGACGGCGCAGCTCGCCCTCGCCGGCCGCTGCCGGCAGGGCGCCCAGGTCGACGAGCGGCAGCGGGCAGGGCGACGTGGGCTGCACCTCCTGCCAGGGCTCGCCGTCCACCTCGACGAAGCGGGTGCGCAGCACCTGGTGGCGGCGCCAGACGGCATCGAGGCTGCCGGCAAGGGCGGCGGCGTCGAGCGGCCCGCGCAGGCGGCAGGCGGTGGCCACGTTGTAGACCGGGCTGTCCGGCGCCAGGCGGTCGAGGAACCAGAGGCGCTGCTGCGGGAAGGAGAGCGGCAGCCGGCGCCCGGGCTGCCCGGGAGCCGTGGACGCGGAGCGGGCAGCTGGCGCGGTGCGGTCACCGCGCTCGGCCTCGCTCCCGGGACTACCCGGCGGCACCTGGCCCGCGACCTGGTCGATCCCTCCGCCCTCGCCGATCTCGCCAGCCGCGGGCTCCCACGGCCGCAGGGGCGGCAGCACCAGCGCCCGGGCGGCGCGCCGGGCCGCCGTCACCTGCGCGGCGAGGGCGCGGACGGTCGGCTGCTCGAAGAGCGCCTGGACCTTGAGCTCGACGCTCAGCGCCTCGCGGATGCGCGACAGCACGCGGGTGACCAGCAGCGAGTGGCCGCCCAGCTCGAAGAAGTTGTCGTCCAGGCCGACGCGGCCTGCGGCGGCGCCCATGGCCGCGGCGGCGGC
>JASLEW010000471.1 GCA_030150965.1 Thermoanaerobaculia bacterium
CGCCCAGCCGCCGGCGGCGGCCCAGGCCCCACCCGGACCGCAGCCGCCCGCGGGGACCGCCCCGCCGGCGCCTGCCGCCGAGGGCGGCCGCCAGGGCTCGGCGGGCGGGCCGCGGCAGCAGGGTGGCCCCGGGATGCAGGCCGGGCCCGGCATGCAGGACATGCCGGGCATGCCGGGCATGGACATGTCCGGCGGCCACGCCGGCCACGCCGGGCACCAGATGACGCCGGCCCTCCTCGGCCCCCAGCCGATGAGCCGTGAGACCTCCGGCACCTCCTGGCAGCCGGAGTCGTCGCCGCACGAGGGCCTCTTCCGGCGGAGCCACGGCTGGGACATGATGCTCCACGGCTCGGCCTTCGTCGCCTACGACGACCAGGAGGGGCCGCGCGGCGCCATCCGCTGGTTCAGCACCAACTGGGTGATGGGCATGGCCACGCGGGAGCTGGGGCCGGGGCGTCTGGGGCTGCGCGCCATGCTCTCGGCCGAGCCGTGGACGGTCGGCCGTGCCGGCTATCCGCTGCTGCTCCAGACCGGCGAGACGGCGAACGGCCGGACCCCCCTGGTCGACCGGCAGCACCCGCACGACCTGTTCGACGAGCTGGCGGCCACCTACAGCGTGCCGCTGGGCAGCGCCAGCTCCGTCTTCGCCTACGCCGCCCTGCCGGGCGAGCCGGCGCTCGGGCCGCCCTCCTACATGCACCGCTTCTCGGCGATGGACAACCCGGAGACGCCGCTGTCGCACCACTGGCTCGACTCCACGCACATCACCTACGGCGTCACCACCCTGGGATGGACGTTCGACAGCCTCAAGCTCGAGGGGTCGGCCTTCCGCGGCCGCGAGCCCGACCAGGTGCGCACCGACATCGAGACCCCCAGCCTCGACTCGTACTCGTTCCGTGCCACGCTGGAGCCCGATCCCGGGCTGACCGTCCAGGGGAGCTACGGCTTCCTCAAGAGCCCCGAGCAGCTGGAGCCGGAGGTCAACGTCGACCGCTCCACGGTGTCGGTGATGTACAACACGCCGCTGGCCGAGGCCGGAAACCTCCAGGCCACCTTCGCCTGGGGCCGCAACCAGCGGCACCCGGGGCGCACCACCGACGCCTGGCTGTTCGAGGGCGAGGCGGCCTTCCTCTCCCGCCACACCCTGTTCTTCCGCCTGGAGCAGATCGAGAACGACGAGCTGGTGCAGGACGTCTTCGGCGACCTCCTTCTCCGCACCGTCAACGGCAGGGTGCCGGTGGCGGTGGTCTCCAAGGTCGGCGGCGGCTACGTCTACGACGTCCTGGTCGGGCCGTTCTACCGCACCGGCCTGGGCTGCGACGTCAGCGTCTCCCACGTGCCGCAGCGCCTGGAGGCGGCCTACGGCGGCGAATGGGTGCCGGGCTGGATGCTCTTCCTGCGCTTCCGCCTGGGCGGCGCGATGGGCTGACCGGCGCGCCGCCCAGGCGCGCCCGGGCTCCACCGGCAACCAGAGATCGGCCGCCCGTCCGGCGGCCGGCGGGCACGGGCCGCGGCCGGCTGGCAGGACCATTGCTTCTCACCCGGGAGACCCCGGCCTGCCCACGACCGGGCCAGGGGTCGCATCGTGACCAAGCCCGCGCCAGACCCTACCCACCGCCGTTGGTACCGCACCGCCCTCAAGGTGATCCTGGCGGCGGCGATCCTCGTCGCCGTGGTCATGGCCGCCTCGTACCTCTTCGACGAGCCGGTCCGGCGTCAGCTGGAGGCGAAGCTCAACAAGAGCCTGCAGGGTTACACGGTGCAGCTGGGACATGCGCACGCCGGGCCGTTCGGCCTCAGCATCACCCTGCACGACGTGGTGGTGCGGCAGCAGGCCAACCCGCAGCCGCCGATGATGGTCATCCCGCGGATGAAGCTCTCGCTCGAGTGGTTCGAGGTGATCCGCGGCCACATCGTGGGCGAGGCCCATTTCGACGGGCCGCGGATCTTCGCCACCCATGAGCAGCTGCTGAGCGAGCGCGCCGACCAGATCAAGTTCAAGGACCGCGGCTGGCAGCACACCCTGGAGGCCATCTACCCGCTGAAGCTCGACAGCTTCGTGGTGCGCGACGGCTCGATCGTGTACGCGGACGACGACCCGGCCCACCCGTTGGAGGTCACCCGCTGGTACCTGTCGGCCACCAACGTGCGGAACCTCGCCTCGCCCGACCGCGTCTACCCGTCGCCGGTGCACACCGGCGGCGTGCTGTTCGGCACCGGCCGGGTGGTGTTCGACGGCAACGCCAACTTTCTCGCCTACCCCTACGCCGGCATCTCCGCCCGCTACCGGCTGCAGAACGTGCCGCTCGACCGCCTGTCGCCGATGGGCACGAGCGTCAGCCTGTCGCTGCACGGCGGCACCATGACCTCCTACGGCGAGGTGGAATACGCGCCGCGCATCAAGCGGGTGGAGGTGGCCAACGTGCTGTTCGACGGCGTGCACCTCGACTACGTGCACTCGCCGGCCACGGCCGCGGCGGAGCAGCGACACGAGCAGGAGCTGGAGGCGGAGGCGCGCAAGCTCGAGGCCTCGGAGCAGATGAGCGTCATCATGGACCAGCTGCACCTCACCCACGGCAGCGTCGGCTTCGTCAACCGCACCCAGAGCCCGCCCTACCGGGTGTTCGTGGACGACGCCGAGCTCCACATCTTCAACATGTCGAACCGCGCCTCCCGCCGCCACGGCCAGCCGGCGACGGCGCGCCTCACCGGCCGCTTCATGGGCAGCGGCCGGGCGACGGTCAGCGCCATCTTCCGCCCGGAGGCCGCGAGCACCGATTTCGGCGGCGAGCTGGCGATCGAGGGAGCGAGCCTCCCCGCCCTCAACGACCTGCTGCGCGCCTATGAGAAGGTGGCGGTGAGCGCCGGCACCTTCTCCCTCTACTCGCAGGTGACGATCAAGGACAAGTATCTGCGCGGCTACGTCAAGCCCCTGCTGCGCGACGTCAAGCTCGGCGACCCCCCCAAGGAGGCCCAGACCTTCGGCGCCCGCCTCAAGGCGAAGACCCTGGGGGTCCTGGCCCACCTGCTCAAGAACCGCAAGACCGGGCAGCTCGCCACCCGTACTGACATCTCCGGCCCGCTGGGTGACGCCCGCACCAACTTCGGCCAGATCGTCGGTGGCCTGCTGCACAACGCCTTCAGCCAGGCGATCACCCCCGGCTTCGAGTCCGCGGCCCCCCCCAAGGACGGCAAGGGCGGCAAGGACGCCAAGGCCGGCGCCCGCAGGTAAGCGCCGGCCCTGAGACCGCCGGCGCAGGCGACAGCCGAGCGGCCCGTCCACCGGCCCGTTCAGAGAGTGTACACAAGTGTTGACACGGAGCAGGAGCTCGTCATACTGGACCCTATGAGAGTTGCTGGAATTCGCGAGATCCGTGCCAGGACGGCCGAGCTCCTGGGCGGCGCCGAGCCGCTCCTGGTGACTCGGCACGGCAAGCTGTCCGGGCTTTACCTCCCCCTGGAAGATGCGAGCCGCCTTCCGCCGGAGCTGCATCACGAGCTGGGCAGGGTGCTGGCCAGGCACCTCTCCGGGCAGCTTGCCCAGGGCGGTGTCACCGAGCGGCAGGTGCAGCGGGACTTCGATGCTTTCCGCCGGCGTCGTCGCTGACGCGAACGTCCTGCTGTCGGCGGTCATCGGCAAAGCCGCGGCCCGAGTCTTCTTCGAGTACCAGGTCCCGGTCCACGTGACGGAGTTCAACGCCCGGGAGGTCGAGGAGTACCTCCCGTCCATGGCCGGGAAGTACGGCCTGGCGCCCGAGCTGGTCGAGCTGCAGTGGAGCCTGCTGCCGCTTCGCCTCCATGCTCCTCCGGCCTACGGCGCTCGGCTCGCTTGGGCGGAGCGGGCGCTCGCGCAGCGCGACCCCGAGGATGCCCATGCCCTCGCCCTGGCGGTGGTGCTCGGGCTGCCGCTGTGGACCAACGATCGCGACCTCCAGGGACATGGGATCGCGACCTATACGACCGCTCAGCTCATCCGCGAGTTGGCACGGCAGGAAGGCGGCTGAGGCGCAGGTGACCATAGAGGTCCCGGCGACCGGGCGCTGGAGTCCGCGGGAGACCGCGGAGGCGCTGGCGGCGACCGGAGCACGCGATCAGCGCGCGGCCGGCGCCGGCGCGCCCGCCATCTCGGCCTCGGCCAGCACGCGCCCCTCGCTGCCGGCCGGGGGAAGCACTCCCAGCAGATCCGCGAGCGTGGGCGCCAGGTCGAGGGTCGAAACGCGGGCGGCGTAACGGCCGGGCTTGATGGCGCCGCCGGCGAGGAGGAGGGGCACCTTGGTGTCGTAGGCGTAGGGGCTGCCGTGGGTGGTGCCGGTGAGGCTGCCGGGCATCCAGAACGGGTCGGTCACCAGCACCACGTCGCCGCTCACCCTGGGGTGGAAGCTGCGCTCCACCCGGCGCGCGATGTCGGTCTGGGGGAGGCGGCCCTCCAGGATGTGGCTGCGCGGCCAGGCGGCGTAGATGCCGGGCTGGGCGGCGAGCGCCGCGGCGGCGGTCTCCTCGGCCAGGGCGTGCGGGATCCTGCCGCTGTCGAGGGCCGCCAGGTTCAGGTAGAGGTTGGACTCGACCAGCGCCGTCACCCAGGGGCCGGGGCCGAACGCCGCCTCCAGCGCCTTCGCCGCCGCGGCGGCCAGGGCGTCGTCGCTCAGCGTGCCGGCCGGGAACCGCGCCTCGCGCAGCGCTCCGGGCAGCGGCGACACCCCGTGGTCGGCGGTCACCACCAGGATGACGCTGCCCAGGCCGCCGGGCACCCTGCGCTCCAGGAAGGCGAAGAAGGCGGCCAGCTGCCGGTCGGTGCGCACCGCGGCGTCCAGCACCTCGGGGCTGTCGGGGCCGAAGGCGTGGCCGATGTAGTCGTTGCTCGACAGGTTGACGGCCAGCAGGTCGGGCACCTCGTCCTGGCCCAGTCCCTCGCGCTCGATCAGCTCGCGCGCCGCGGCGAACACCAGGTCGTTGCCGAACGGCGTCGTGGCCAGGGCGTTGTAATAGTCCTTGCCCGGCTGCCTGGCGCCGCCGTCGATCAGGTGCGGGAAGCCGGTGCCGAGCGCCGAGGGATCGGCGGCGTAGCGGCTGCCCGGCGTCCACAGCCGCGCCAGCGCTGCCTCGGGCACCGACGGCAGCCACTCCTTGCCGAACCAGGCGTCGAACGGGTGCTGCGCGTTGAGCGCCTGCACCCAGGCCGGCAGCGTCCCGTCGGGCCGGTAGAAGGCGCTGCTGATCCAGGCGCCGCTCGCGTCGTCGAGCCACAGCGCGCCGTCCGCCAGGCGCCCGGCCATGAGCACCGCCGCGCGGTCCTTGAACGCCAGCCCCCACACTTTCGCCTGGCCGCCGGTCGCCATCTTGAGCTCGTCGCCCACCGTGTCCACGAGCAGCGTCGCCGGCGAGATCCCGGGCCGCGCCCCTGCGCCCCCTGCGCTCCCTGCGATCGCCGGGCCCGCCGCGCCCCCGCCGCCCGCGGACCCGCCTCCTCTCCCCCCTGGCACCGCGACGCCCACCAGCGGGCTCTCCGGGTCCTCCACGCAGTAGCGCCGCCGGCCGAGCGCGCGGTCGTACCAGGCGTTGCCGACGATGCCCGATTCATAGGGCGGCGCGCCGGTCAGCAGCACCGAGTGGCCGGGACCGGTGTAGAGCGGGAAGTGATCGTGGTGGGCGTCGGCGAAGTAGGCCCCGCGCTCCATGAGATAACGGAACCCGCCGGGCTTGGCGTCCGCCCCCGGCGGCAGGTAGAGGTCGGCGAAGCGGGTCAGGTAGTCGGCGCGGAACTGGTCGATCGAGATCACCACCACCAGGCGCGGCGGCGCTCCGGCGAGCCCGACCGCCGTGGCCGCCTCGATCCTCGCCTCCCTCCCGCCGCCCAGCAGCAGCAGGCACAGGCAGACCAGCCCCCAGCTCCAGCTCCTGCCCGTCATCGCGGACTCCTCCGGTTGCGGCGCCGCTTCCCGGCGCGGCGATCCTATCCGAAGCGCCCGGTGATGTAGTCCTCGGTCTGCTTCTTGGCCGGCCGGGTGATCATCGTCTTGGAGTCGTTGAACTCCACCAGCTCGCCCAGGTAGAAGAGGGCGATGTAGTCGGCGACCCGCGCCGCCTGCTGCAGGTTGTGGGTGACGATCGCCACCGTGTAGTCCTCGACCAGCTCCTGGATGAGCTCCTCGATCGCCGCCGTCGAGATCGGGTCGAGGGCCGAGGTGGGCTCGTCCATCAGCAGCACCTCGGGCTTGACCGCGATCGCCCGCGCGATGCAGAGGCGCTGCTGCTGGCCGCCGGAGAGGCC
>JASLEW010000472.1 GCA_030150965.1 Thermoanaerobaculia bacterium
TCGGCCGGCGACCTGGTACAGGGCGTCGATGCCGGTGTTGCCGGTGAGGTGCACGCGGGCCGGATCGGCGCCTTCGGCCAGGAGCCGCTCGACGGCGCGGGAGGTCGGCGCGAACAGCGTGTCGGCCAGCAGATCGATGAGGCGGCGGTTGGCCTCCTCGGGAAACGGGCGGCCCAGGTCGCCGCTGCGCAGCCCGGCCTCGACGTGGCCGATGCGCACGCGGCGGTGGAAGGCGGCGAGGGCCGCGGCGGCGGCGGAGGTGGTGTCGCCCTGCACCAGCAGCCAGTCCGGCGCGGCGGCGGCGAGCAGGCGGTCCACCGCCGCCAGGGCGCGCGACGCCAGCGGGTTCAGCTCCTGGGCGGGGGTCATCAGGTCGAGGTCGTGGTCCGGGCGCAGGCCGAAGAGGCGCTGCACCTGGTCGAGCATGTCGCGGTGCTGGGCGGTGGTGCAGACGACCACCTCGAAGGCGGCGGGGCGGCGGCGCAGAGACTCCACCACCGGCGCCATCTTGATGGCTTCGGGCCGGGTGCCGTAGAGGACCGCGATGCGCTGCACCGCTCCGGGCGGTGCAGGTTCTAGGCCAGAGCCGGCACCCAGCCGCAGCGGCGGGCGAGCGCCTCGCGGTCGTGGACGATGATGTGGTAGGCGCGGTCGACCGACAGGTAGCCGCGCCGCTTGAAACGCACCATCACCTGGTTGACCCGCTCGCGCGAGGTGCCGATGAAGGCCGCCAGGTCGCCCTGGGTGAGGCGCAGCGGGATGCGCACCCGGCCGTGGTTCTCATCGCGCCCGTACTGCTCGGCGAAGGCGAGGATCTCGCGCGCCACCCGGCCGGCCACGTCGAGCGAGGAGAGGGCGAGGATCTGCTGGTTGGCCAGGCGCAGGCGCTGGCTGAGCAGGCGGTTCAGGTTGTAGCCGAGCCGCGGCATCCGCGTCAGGCAGGCGCCGAAGTCCTGCCCGCTCATGCAGAGCAGCGTGCAGCGTTCCATGGTCACGGCGTTGGCGGTGCGGCTGTCGTCGAGGAAGACGTTCATCTCCCCGACCGTCTGGCCGGGGCCGACCAAGGCCACGATGACCTCGGTGCCGTCGTCGCGGTTGAGGAAGACCTTGACCCAGCCGGCGGCCACGACGTAGAGCGCGCTGCCGGGTTGCTCCAGGCTCATCAGCGTCGTGCCGGCGGCGACCGCGCGCCGGCTGAGCAGCCCGGCGAGGTCGGCCAGGTTCTCTTCTGACATCCCGTGGAAAAGATCGACCTGCTGCAGCAGCGGGTCGGGGCTCAGGATCGGCATGTACGCTCCGATCTTGTAAATCCTGCACGTTTGAGGACGGCCTGGTGGGGGATCCCGGCGGCGACGGCGTAAGAGTGTGACAAATATAACAACCCAGCTATGAAATTTTTAGCTGACCATCGGCACTTCGCCGTGTCATCTTTGCTACACCGAATTCGGTCAGCAAACGAAACACGGCAGGAGGTCGTCCGATGTCGCGTAGATTTTGCCTTTTCTCCCTCAACTTGTCCATCCTCGCCCCACTCCTGGCCCTGCCGGCCGGCGCCACCACCTTTGCCGGCATGAGCGATGCCGCGCTCGCCGCGCGGACGCCGGTGATCCTCGAGGCGACGGTGACCGGCGGCGGCCCCTCTCCCGCCGGCACGCGGCCGGCCACCGATTTTACGGTTCAAGTCGAGCGGGTGTTGCAGGGCACCGTCCCCGGCAGCGCGCTCCTGGTGCGGGTCCCGGGCGGCGCCGCGACGGCAGCTGCCGGCGCCGCCCGCCTGGCCGTCCAGGGGGCGCCGGCCCTCGCCGCCGGCGAGCGGGCCGTGCTCTTCCTGGCTCCGGCGGAGGACGGCACCTACCGGGTGACCGGTCTGGCGCTCGGCGTGTTTCACGAGGTCGAGGTGGGCGGCCGACGGCTGGCGGCGCGCGACCTCACGGGTCTGGCGGAGCTGGCCTCCCGGCCCCCCCTGCGGCTGGCCGCGGCGCCCGGCGCCACCACCGGCGCCGGCGTCACGGCCGCCACCCTCCCGGAGGCGCCGCGCGATCTCGCCGAGTTCACCGCCTGGATCGCCGCCAGGGCGGCGGGCGGCCCGGCCGCGGCAAATTACGCGGTCGCACTGAGCGGCGCCGAGAGCGCGGCGCTGGCCGGAGAGCTGGCGGCCCTCCGCGCCGCCGCTCCGGCCGGGACCGCTGGCGGCGGCGATATCAGCGCCGCCGTCGCCGGGGAGGGCGCCGGAGCCGAGGCGTTGGTCTGGACCTTGCGTGACGACGGGCAGCCGGGATGGCCCGACCCGGCGACGCTGGCGCTGCCGGAGCCGCTGGCGGCGGCGGTGACCTATGGCGGGCCGGCGCGCACCGACGCGCGCCTGGCGAGCTTCGATGGCGAGACCACCGTGCTTCTCGCCGGACCCGCCGCGCCGGCGGGCGGCGAGGGACTCGACGACCTGCTCCCCCCGGCCTCGGCGTTCCGCTGCGGCGCGGGTGGCATCGTCTCGGTCACGGGCACCTGGTACGACGCGGAGGGCCGGGTGCTGGGTGGCGGCGTGATCGTGGCGGCGGCGGCGAGCTGCCTGCTCGCCGCCCAGCCGGCCGCCGCGGCGCAGCAGCTGCTGGCGCACGAGCTGCCGCTGGCGCTCTTCGGCGCGCCGGCGCCGGCGGTGGCCGCGCGGGTCTCCTCCGCGGCGATCTCCGCCGGGAGCGGGACCTTGGCGGCGGCCACGGCCGGCGCCGGCGCGCCGAAGAGCGCCAGCGGCAGCTCGTGCGCCAGCAGCTGCTGCGCCGCGGCGGCCGGCTGGGCGGCGAGCA